>CALMWO010000080.1 GCA_937873805.1 uncultured Hyphomonadaceae bacterium | reverse complement strand
GTGGCTGTGGGATGACACGGCGCGGCGGCCGCATGTCGGCCTCGCGGATACGCGCGATGAAGCCCAGCCCCTGCTTTCCGAGCACTACTATGTTCGCAAGGCCCTGCAGCCTTATGCGCAGCTGACCGAGAAGAAGCTTTCCGACCTGCTGGATTCACCGATCGACGCGATCGTCCTTGGCGATCGCGGCACGATTGATGAAGCGACGCGCGATCGCTTGACGGCATGGATCGACAAGGGCGGTGTGCTGATCCGCTTCGCGGGGCCTCGCCTTGCCGCGCAGGATGACTCGCTGACGCCGGTGCCGCTTCGCCCGACTTCGCGGTCGCTGGGATCATCGCTGTCTTGGGAGACGCCGCAGCGGATTGCGGTGTTCGACAACAATTCGCCGTTCGTCGGCATTCCGCGTCCGACCGACACGGCGGTTCGTCAACAGGTTCTGGCGCAACCTTCGGCGGAGCTGGACAGCCTGACATGGGCGCGACTTGAGGATGGCACGCCGCTGGTTACGGCCCGCCGGATCGGGCGTGGCGAGCTGGTGCTGTTCCATGTGACGGCTGACCCGGACTGGTCTGACCTGCCCTATACCGGCGCGTTCGTTGAGATGCTGCGCAGGTCTGTGGTTTCGGGTGGAGAGCGTTCTGGCGCAGCGGCGCTGGGAACCGAAGGCTCGCTGGCGCCTGTGCGGGTGCTGGATGGTTTTGGCGTACTGACGCCGCCGCAGTCTTCCGCAACGCCGATCGCGGCAGCCGACTTCCTGAAAGCCAAGCCGAGCCCGACGACGCCTCCGGGTCTTTATGCCGGGCCGGGCGGCGAGCGGGCGATGAATGCGGGCGCGCCTGCGCCGCAGATCGTGGAGACGTGGCCGGGTATCGCGAAGGTGACTGAACAGGAAGCCGTGGTGGAGCGCGCGGGACTTGGCGGATGGATGCTGGCGCTGGCGCTGGGGATTGTGGCGCTCGACCTGCTGATCGCACTGGCATTCGCGGGACGGTTGCCGCGATTTGGACGTCAGGCGGCGGGCGTGCTGGCGGTGTTCTTCATCGCGGCGGCGACGCTGAATGCGCAGCCGGCCTCGGCGCAGACTTCGGAACAGCTTGCGCGTGAGGCGGCGGAGAGCCTGCGTTTTGCCTATGTGAAGACCGGCGATCGCAGCGTTGATGAGACCACGGCGGCCGGACTGTTCGGCCTGTCTTACCAGCTTGGCCAACGGACGTCGGTTGAGCCCGGCCTGCCGCACGGCATCGATCTGGCGCGTGACAGCCTCGAACTCTATCCGATGATCTATTACGCCGTGCCGCGCAACGCGAAGGCGTTGCCGCCTGCGGCGGTTGCAAAAGTGAATGCGTATCTGCGCGCGGGCGGCGCCTTCATCGTCGATACGCGCGATGCAGCGCCGGGGCGCGATGTTTCGCAGAACCTGTCGACGCTGCTGGCCGGCATCGATGCGCCGCCGTTGCAGCCAGCGCCGACGACGCATGTGCTGACCAAGAGCTATTACCTGATCAAGTCCTTCCCGGGTCGCCTGAACGGGCGGCTGTGGATCGAGAGCGGCGCGGCGGATCGCGATACGCGGCGCGGCGATGGCGTGTCTGGACTGTTCATCGGCGGATCGGACTGGGCAGGCGCCTGGGCCATCGACCGCAACACGGGCAAGCCGCTGCGCTCGATGGATGGCGGCGAGAATGCGCGTGAGATGGCGTACCGTTTCGGGATCAATCTCGTGATGTACATCCTCACGGGCAACTACAAGGAAGATCAGGTTCACATTCCAGACCTGCTCGACCGGCTGGGGACGTCTCGGGACAAGGCTGACTAGTCATGCTCGAAGCATCCCGTCTTGCATTTGATCC
>CALMWO010000079.1 GCA_937873805.1 uncultured Hyphomonadaceae bacterium | reverse complement strand
TCAACGGCGTGAAGTTCCTGAAGACGACGGGGGTCAGCGACGGCCAGCTCGGAACCGACGCCTGGAAAGCCGCCGAAACCGCCCTCACGGCAGCGAACTTCTGGACCCTGCCCACCAACCAGACCAGCAACGCATCGGAAAACTGCCACCCGGGCGCGCCGACCGTGAACGTCACCTGGCGCAATGAAGCCGGAAAGCAGAAAACCATCGCCTACACCGCCGGCTGCGGCGGCCCGGAAATGCGCCCGCTGGTCATCGCCCTGCGACAGGCCATGTCCTTCGACAGCCTCGTCTGGACCGACGAGCGCTTCAGCCCCGACGGCAGGCGCTAGGCCGGTGCGACGCCCTCGCCGCATGGCGTAACCGCCGTTTCAGGCGTACGACATGCCCATGGAAGTCTGGCTCTCATACGGCGTCTATATCGCCATCGCCGCGGTTTTCGTGGTTCTGGCCATAGGTATCGTCAACCTGGTGCGAACCGATCCCAAGGCCGCGTCACGCTCGAACAAGCTGATGCGCCTGCGCGTGCTGGTGCAGTTCATCGCCATCATCCTGCTGGTGATCCTCGGGGCCGTCGCCGGGGCCTTCCGCTAGATCTGTTGCATTCTGGACACGCAGACAGAGCTCGACGCATGCGCGCCGGGAACGCGCTGCTTTCGATTTTCGTTCATCGCGGGTTGGGGTCGGATCGGTCAAATTTCATCGATCGGATTGTCCAAGCCTGAAGCTGTGCATGCGAACATGGCTCTGGTTGGTGCGATGGGAGTTGGTCGGATGTTTGGGCGCGGCGCTGTTGAATTGAACCCCCGCAAGTTCTGGAGCTGGTTTGCTTCGGAAGCCCAGGGCATTGCCAACGCCCTTGAAGCCCTCCAGCGCGGCGAATCCGACGCGGAATGGGCCATTATCGGCCTCAACGAGCGTATCCGCCGCTTCGACAGCACGCTGGAAGCGGATGTCGTGCGCACGCTCGATGGCCAATGCCACATGACGATCCTCGGTGAACCGCAATCGGTTTCCGTGCTGCTGAACGCCGCCCCGCGTCTTTGCGGCTGGCAGTTTTCGCCCCGCGCCGCCTCGATGGACCCGCGCCGCGTGCCTTTCCGCACCGCACCGCGCCCCTCGATGGATGTGGTTGGCGGCCCGATTTCGGCCCTGCACGAAGCTTACGCCTGAGCGACTGCCATTGACGGGATGATGCTGCGGGCGCGAAAAGCGTGCCCATGGTTGTCCTGAACAAGATCTACACCCGCACCGGCGACGATGGCTCGACTGGCCTTGCCACTGGCGAGCGCGTCCAGAAATGGAACCTGCGCGTCGAAAGCTATGGCGCCGCAGACGAGACCAACTCCTCCATCGGCGTCGCCCGCCTGCATTCCGGCAGCGACCCCGAACTCGACGCCATGCTCGGCCGCATCCAAAACGACCTCTTCGATCTGGGCGCTGACCTCGCGACGCCCCAGCGCGATAAAGAGCTCGGCTGGGAGCCGCTCCGCATCGTCGAAGCCCAGGTCACGCGCCTCGAAACCGAGATCGACCTCGTCAACGCAGCCATCCCGCCCCTCAACAGCTTCATCCTGCCCGGCGGCTCCGCCCTTGCCGCGCACCTGCATGTTGCGCGCACCGTCTGCCGCCGCGCCGAGCGCCTGATCGCCCAGCTCGCCGCCACCGAAGGCGAGATCGTCTCCGAATTCGCGCTCGCTTACGCCAACCGCCTGTCGGACTTCCTCTTCGTCGCCGCCCGCCGCGCCAACGAGAATGGCGCAGCCGACATCCTCTGGGTTCCCGGCGCGAACCGATAGCCGATGCCTTCCGTCCTTCTCTTCATGAAGGGCCCCTTCAGCCAGTTCCATCCGTCCCGCTTCACGCTGGGCGGCCACGACTACATCTGCGCCGAGCAGTACATGCACGAGCAGAAAGCTCGCCTCTTCGGCGACGTTGCGATGGCGGAACGCATCCTGAAATCCGACAGCCCGCACGAGCACAAGCTGATGGGCGGCCGTGTCTCCGGCTTCGTGCAGGATGTCTGGGATGCGCACCGCATCGCCATCGTCACTGCCGGCACGCGCGCCAAGTTCGGCCAGAACGCCGGCCTGCGCCGCCGCCTGCTCGACACGGGCGACGCCATCCTCGCAGAGGCCAATCCCAAGGATTACATCTGGGGCATCGGCATGGCCGAAGACGACCCCGCCGCACTCGACCCCGCCAACTGGCAGGGCGAGAACCTGCTGGGACAGATACTCATGGCGGTCCGCGCTGAACTCGCAGCAAACAGCAGCGCCTGAAACAGCAGAACATGACATCTTCCCGCCTAGTTCCGAATTAACCTGTTTCCCCAAGGATTGGCGCATCGCCGGTTGAGGGGATTCACAAACCCCGCAATAGTCAGACGAACTCTCGGGGACACCACTTGAAGCTTGCCGCTCTCTTTGCTTCCGCCGCACTGGCGCTCGCCACGCCGATGGCCGCGCATGCGCAGCTGACAAAGGAGTACCAGCAGCTCCAGGAATTCGGCGACGTGCTCGACCATGCCGCCACCGCGCCAGACTTTGTCGGTCTCGCTGTCGCTGTCGTGAAGGATGGCCGCGTCGCCCTCATGCGCACCTATGGCGTGCGCGAAGCCGGCGGCACGGAAAAAGTCACACCCGACACCGTCTTCCGCATCGCATCGCTGTCGAAGGGCTTCGCCGGCACGCTCGCCGTGATGGAACAGCACGACGGCAAGCTGAACCTGCAGACACCCGTCACCACCATCGTCCCCGAATTCAAGCTGAAGCGCCCCGCGGACGCTGCCCGCGTCACGCTCGAGGATGTGCTCGCACAGCGCACCGGGCTCCCGCCCTATGCCTACGACAACCTGCTCGAAGCCGGCACGGCGCCATCCGCGATCCTCTCCGAATACGCGCGCGTGAAACAAACCTGCGCGCCGGGCGAGTGCTTCACCTACCAGAACGTCGCCTTCAACATGATCGCCACCGCGATCGAGAAAGCCACCGGCCGCACCTACGCCGCCGAAGTCCAGTCACGCATCTTCACGCCGCTCGGCATGAAGACCGCATCGATCGGCCTCACGCAACTCAAGTCCACCGGCAACTGGGCCCGCCCGCACAAGCGCGTCGGCCAGCAGAACTGGATCTCGACGCCCGTCACCGACTGGTATTACCGCGTGCCCGCCGCAGGCGGCATCAACGCCTCGATCAACGACCTGTCGAAATGGCTCGTCGCCCAGATGGGCCTGCGCCCGGATGTCATCCCCGTCGCCGCGCTCAACGAAGCCCACCGCAAGCGCATCTCGACGCCGCCCGAAACCGCGCGCCAGCGCTCGCTGAAAACGCCTGTCACAGAAACGTCCTACGGCCTCGGCTGGCGCAATTATCAATACGCCGGCCATCCCGTCATCACCCACTCCGGCAGCGTCGAAGGCTATATCGCGCAGATCGCATGGGTGCCTGAAACAAAGTCCGGCATCGTCATCCTGTCCAACACGCGCGGCGCCCGCGCCGCCCGCATCGTGCCCGCCTGGCTCGACTACGAACTCGGCCTGACCAAGACCGACTGGTTCAAGATGGACGAGCTCACCACCGCATCGGGCGCGCCCGCCACCGCCAGCGGCGAATAATCCGGCTTCGCGTCATTCCGCTTGCGGCAAGCAACGGCCCCGTCCATCGTGCCGCCGCACGTGGAGGGTCAGATGCGCAATATCGGAATCATCAGTGGTTTTGCAGCCTTCGCCCTGGCGGCCTGCCAGCCAGCCGTTGAAGAGGCGAAAGTCGCGCCGCATCAGCAGTATGATGCGAAAACCTTCTTCGACACGACCGCCGTGTCGATGTCCTCGCCCACCGCATACTCATTCTCGCTCGATGGCGCGAACCTGCTGGTGGCAACCGACAAATCCGGCGTCTTCAACGCCGCCGCCCTGCCGGTCGCCGGTGGTGATGCCGCCCCGCTGACGCAGTCACCCAACATCGCAACCTTCGCCATCAGCTACTTCCCGGCCGACGATCGCATTCTGGTTTCCGCAGACGGCGGGGGCGATGAGCTCAGCCACATCTTCGTTCGCGAAGCCGATGGCGCGCTGAAAGATCTCACGCCAGGCGACAAGCACGCCGCCAACTTCATCGGCTGGAGCGGCGACGGCAAGACATTCTGGATCGGCAGCAACGAGCGCGACCCGCAGATGTTCGACGTCTACGCCTACGATGCGACCACCTTCGCGCGGAAGCTTGTCTTCCAGAACTCCGGCTTCTTGCCCGCTGGCGTCTCGCCAGACGGCAAATGGCTCGCGCTCGACAAGCCGAACACCAGCGCCGACTCAGACGTTTATCTGGCCGACCTCACCAAGCCCGCCACACAGAAGCCGGTCCTGGTCACGCCGAACAACGCCGACATCGCCTATGCCACCTACGAATTCACCCCCGACTCGAAATCTCTCATCTACGCGACGGATGAGTTCGGCGAGTTCATGCAGGCCTGGACGCACGACATCGCGACCGGCAAGAAAACCGAACTGCTCAAGGCGGACTGGGACGTGATGTTCGTCACCTATTCGCCTTCTGGCAAATATCGTGTGGACGCCATCAACGCGGATGCCTCGACCAAGATCACCATCCTCGATCAGACTGCCGGCAAGCCGGTCGCGCTGACCGGCGTGCCGGATGGCGATATCGGCTCGGTGCGCTTCAACCGCGACGAAACAAAGATCGCCTTCACCGTCGCCTCCGACACTTCGCCCTCCGACGTGTTCGTGGCCGACCTCGCCACCGGC
>CALMWO010000078.1 GCA_937873805.1 uncultured Hyphomonadaceae bacterium | reverse complement strand
CTGCAGAAGCCCTGTGTGATGCTCGGCGTGAACGTCATCGGCGCCGGGACTGATGATGAGGCGAAGCTGCTCTTCACGTCGATCCAGCAGGCTTTCGCAAATCTCAGGCTTGGCCGCCCCGGCAAGATGCCGCCGCCGAAGGCAGACCTGCGGCTCGATCCCATGGTCGAACACGGCATCGCGCAGGCGCTGCCATGCTCCGTCGTCGGCGGGCCGGAGAAGGTGAAGCGCGGCATCGCCGAATTCGTCGAACGCACGGGCGCTGACGAACTCATGGTCACGGGCTCGGTCTGGGATCACCAGAGGCGGCTGCGCTCCTACGAGATCGCAGCCGCCGCGATTGGATAAGGTTTAGCTGCGCTTGCCGGCGGGCTTGCCCCGGAACGGTTTGCCGCCGCCGGGCTTTCCGCCGAACGATTTGCCGCCAAACGGCTTGTCGCCACGCGCCTTGAAGGGCTTGCCGCCGCCCGGACCCTTCGGCCCACGCGGTTTGAAGCCATCCGGCTTGCGATGCTCGCTCCGCTCGCGACGCTCGACAGTCGGCGCCGGGCGCTCCGCACGGGCAGGGCGCGCATCGCCATCCGGCGTCCACGTCCGCTTCGGCGTCTCAACGCCAATCGGCGCGATCTTGCCTTCGGCGCGCGCAGCATCGCGGCGTTCGCGACGGTTCTGCCCGCTCGCATGCAGTTGCGGCGAGGGGGTCTTCTGCTTCACCGTCTCCGGCGCAGACGTCAGCGCCGAATACACTGGGTCAGCGGCAAGATGCGCATTCTCGCGATCGCGCTGCAGATGGCGCTCTGCGCGGGCATCATCACGCGCGGAGCGCCTGACGAACTCACGCGGCGCCTTGTCCTCGCCACGTGGCTCACGCTGTGGACGATCACCATACGCCCGCTTCTCGCGCGGCGGACGGTCGCCGAAATCGCGCGGAGCGCGATCAGCGCGGACGCCATCGTCACGACGCGAACGTGCCGGATGGATATTGTCATTCGGTCCCGGCGCAGACGTCGGTTCGATCTGGATCTTGTCGTCCTGCGTATCCTGCACCGCGATGGCGAACGCCGGCGCGGCGTGGCCGACGATTTCGAACTTGGTCTCGGTACCGAAAATGCGGATCGGGCCGATCTCCGCCTTGGTGATGTGGCCGACGCGGCAGATCAGCGGCAGAATCCATTTCGGATCGGCATTCCGCTCCCGCCCGACATTCAGCCGGAACCACACGCCATCGCCTTCCGAAGCCGCAAACCCGCGCTCCGAACGACTCCGCGCGGCAGGGCGCTCACTCGGCTCGCGGAACGTACGCTCGCCGGTATGCCCGGATTGCTTCTCGAACGTCTGTGCATTCCGCATGCGGCCATCGTCGGACACATCTTCCGGTTCGGGCAGTTCGGAGCGCAGAAGACCGATCAACGCGCCGGCAAGTTTCTCGGCAGGGAAACGCTCCGCCAGTTGCTTCGCAACGGCCAGATCCTCTTCCGAGACAATCGCTTCAAGCGCGGGGTGTTCGAGCAGACGCTGGCGATCCTGTTCGCGGATTTCCTTCGCGGTCGGCGGACCGCTCCAGGTCGCGTCGATATTAGCGGACTGCAGCACCATCTCGGTGCGGCGGCGCTTGGTGTGCGTGACCAACAGAACCGAGGTGCCTTTCTTGCCTGCACGACCCGTGCGGCCCGAACGGTGAAGCAGCGTCGCCTTGTTGGTCGGCAGATCGGCGTGAATCACCAGGCCAAGATCCGGCAGGTCGAGGCCGCGCGCGGCGACGTCCGTTGCGACGCAAACCTTGGCGTGACCATCGCGGAGAGACTGCAGCGCATCGTTACGCTCGCGCTGGTTCATCTCGCCGGAAAGGCCGACCGCGTGAAAGCCGCGCTCGCGCAGGGCTGCATGAAGATGGCGAACAGCTTCCCGCGTCGCACAGAACACCAGCGCCCCGCCGGCTTCGAAATAGCGCAGCACGTTGACGACCGCACGTTCCGTGTCACCGGGCGAGATGCGCATGGCGCGATAGTCGATGTCGCCGTGCGGTTCGGTGGCGCTGGTCGTGTCGATGCGGACGGCGTCACGTTGATAGTTCTTGGCCAGCATGGCGATGCCGCGCGCGATCGTGGCGGAGAACAAAAGCGTTCGGCGCGTTTCGGCATTGGTCGCATCGAGCAGGGTTTCGAGTTCCTCACGGAAGCCGAGGTCGAGCATCTCGTCAGCTTCGTCGAGAACGGCGACCTGAAGCGCGGAGAGATCGAGATAGCCTTTGGTCAGGTGATCGCAGAGGCGGCCCGGCGTGCCGATGACGATGTGTGCGCCGCGCGACAGCTGTTGCTGCTCCGCGCGAACGCTCATCCCGCCAACGCTGACGACAATGCGTGCGCCGGTGTCGGCATAAAGCCATTCGAATTCGCGGCTGATCTGCATCGCGAGTTCACGCGTCGGCGCGATGATCAGGGCGCGGGGGCGGTTGACTGCTTCGAAGCGTTCGTTCTGCCCGAGCAGCGTCGAGGCCAGGGCGAGGCCGAAGGCTACGGTTTTTCCCGATCCCGTCTGGGCGGAAACGAGCAGGTCGGCATTCCCCGCATCCGCCTGAACAACGGCAAGCTGAACGGGCGTCGGTTCGGCATAGCCACGGGCTGCGAGGGCGCGGTCAAGCGCGGGATGAACTGCGGGGAAGGGCATGGGAGATCGTTTCGTGTCGGCGGGCCGTCCCGATTGCGGGAAACAGGTCGCATGTGGGAGGCCGGGTCTGGCGCGGTTCCCTCTACAGCAACTGTGGATAAAAGCCAGCCGACAAAACGCAGATACGGCAGGGGCGCGTCAGACTACCGCGCCGAAAAGGCTCCCAATTCCGGCGGTAACGAGCATTGCGGCCGCACCCCAGAAAACAACGCGAATAACGGGCCTGAGCGCGTTTGCCTTGCCGGCGCTGGCGCTGAGGAAGCCCAGCAGCGCCAGCAACAACAGGGACGCGAAACCGACCCATATCGGGATTTGAGGCGCGGGAGCGACAAGCACGGCGGCAAGCGGAAGCGCCGCGCCGATCGAGAAGGTTATGGCAGAAGCCATGGCGGCCTGAATGGGCCGAGCCTCGGTGAATTGCGAAATGCCAAGTTCGTCGCGAGCGTGGGCCTTGAGAGCAT
>CALMWO010000077.1 GCA_937873805.1 uncultured Hyphomonadaceae bacterium | reverse complement strand
CTTCATCATCGCTCTCGATCATCTACCCGGTGACGACGATCACGTCCTTGTCCTGCGCGAATGCTGGCGCGGCAAGACAGGCTGCACAGAATGCGAGCCCTGCAAGCTGCCTGATCATGACTGCATACTCCCCAAACGCCATCCGAAGTGGCTGAATCATGCAAGCATGAAGGCCCAACGGGCGCCAAGCGGTCAGATGCGGAAACGCTGCAGTTCAGAGAGTCACAAACGAAAAACGGCGGCGCTTTTGGGCGCCGCCGCGGTCTTTTCGTGGCTTCCGTTCGACTACGAGCGGACGCCTTCCGTCTTGCGCTCGGCTTCGACTTTCGCGGTGTACTCGTTGTCACGGTACTTCTTGAACTCGTTGCGAGCGACGGCGCGATTGTGGACTTCATCCGGGCCATCCGCGAGGCGCATGGTGCGCATCGAGGCGTACTGCTTGGCCAGACCGAAGTCAGTCGTCACGCCGGCGGCGCCGTGAGCCTGGATCGCGTTGTCGATGATCTTGAGCGCGGCGCGGGGGCCGGCGACCTTGATCATGGCGATCTCGTTCTGCGCGCCCTTGTTGCCAACCTTGTCCATCATGTCCGCCGCTTTGAGGCAGAGCAGACGCGTCATCTCGATGTCCATGCGGGCTTCAGCGATGCGTTCTTCCCACACCGAATGCTCGGCGATCTTCTTGCCGAACACGGTACGCGAGAGAAGGCGCTTGCACATCTTCTCGAGAGCGACTTCCGCCGATCCGATGGTGCGCATGCAGTGGTGGATACGACCCGGCCCGAGGCGGCCCTGGGCGATCTCGAAGCCGCGGCCTTCGCCGAGCAGCATGTTGGTCGCCGGAACGCGGACGTTCTCGAGGCGGACTTCCGCGTGACCATGCGGGGCATCGTCAAAGCCGAACACCGGAAGCATGCGGATGACTTTCACGCCGGGCGTGTCGAGCGGAACAAGGATCTGCGACTGCTGCTGGTGCTTCGGCGCGTTGAAGTCCGATTTGCCCATCACGATGGCAACTTTGCAGTGGCTATCGCCAACGCCCGACGACCACCATTTCGTACCGTTGATGACGTACTCGTCGCCATCACGCTCGATGCGGGTCTCGATGTTCGTGGCGTCCGAAGAACCGACGGCCGGCTCGGTCATGAGGAAGGCCGAACGAATGTCGCCGTTCATCAGGGGACGCAGCCATTTTTCCTTCTGCGCGTCCGTACCGTAATAGTGGAACACTTCCATGTTGCCGGTGTCCGGCGCCGAGCAGTTGAAGACTTCTGACGCAAAGCCGACGCGACCCATGATTTCGGCAAGCGGAGCGTATTCGAGGTTGGTGAGGCCAGCGCCGTGCCACTCACCTTTGTCATGCTCCTTGTGCGGAGGCATGAACATGTTCCACAGGCCTTCCTTCTTCGCGATGGCCTTCAGGTCGTGGACGATCTGCGGCGTGACCCAACGGTCGCCCTCAGCGTGCTGCTTCTCGAACGTCGCGACGTTCGGATAGACGTGCTTGTCCATGAACGCCGAAACCCGGGCGATCCATTCCTTGCTTTTTGCGCTGTACTCGAAATCCATGGTGGCTCCATTTTCCGGCCGCGCGGTTCAATGCTGCGGTCCGAAGCGCGGGCCCCTGCCCGTCGGATACGCAGCCGCGCGGTTTTCACCTTGTGGTGGGAAGTGGGTAGCCGCACCTCAAATGCAGCGCAATGGGGCCAACGCCCGCTTTTCGTTCAAGACGCGACGCTTTTACGCTTCAGTCACGGCCGATGGAGACAGCCGGCGCGTTCCGTTCAGCCAGCGTAGCAAGGTCACGCCACCAATAGCCGACAAGGGGTACAATCTGGCCGCCGACGCTATCCATCTTGCGACCAGCGTGTTCGCCCTGAAGCGCCTCGTAAAAATCTCGCGCGCCGCCATTGTCACGCAGCACCCAGAGGCCGCCTGAGAACATGCCGCGTCGGATGCAATGATCCGCCGCCACTTTCATCAGCGCGCGGCCAATGCCGCCACCCCGATTTTCCTTCAACACATAGACCATGCTGATTTCGGCTTCCCACGGGGCGAACGCCTCCCGCGATGAACCCACCATGACGAAGCCAACCACTTCCTTGCCAAGGCAGGCGACAAGCACCTGCTCGTCGAAGTCCTCCGCCCGGCGATCAAGGTTGGTGCGCCAGCGCGCCAGCAACCTGCGCTCAGACAAGGCGTCGAGATAGGCGCTGTCGAGCAGGCCACGATAGGCCTCTTTCCACGTGCGCTCGTGTACACGTGCGATGCCCGCAGCATCCGTGCGGCGGGCCAAGCGAATGTTGATCATCCCGCGACTCCTTCCGACTCATCAAGCTTGATGTGGGGAGCCGGAATGCGCAAGACCACGTTGTTCGACAGATGCGACACGCGCGGGTATGTGGCGCCTCGAATTCACGTTCGTTCCCGTTTTGATTCGGTTACGCCAGTCAGGCCCCATGAATTCCGCCATTGTCGGCATCATTCTTGTCGCAACCCTCATAACGGCAGCCATCTCCGGGGTGTTCGGAATGGCGGGCGGGCTCATCCTGATGGGGGTGTTGGCCTCCTATGTCCCTGTCGCAACGGCAATGGTGTTGCATGGGTTTATCCAGATCATCTCCAATTTCTCGCGCGCGCTATTCCTGCGAAAGCACATCTCGTGGGCAATCACAGGCCGCTATGCGCTGGGAATAGGCGGGGCGCTGATTGTCCTGCTGCTCATCACCTGGCGGCCGACACAAACGATGGTGTTCATCCTGCTTGGTCTCACGGCCATGCTGGTGTGGATTCCGAAAAAGCTGGTGGAGATAAACGTCGAGAAGCGGTTCCAGGCAGAACTCTGCGGCTTCCTGGTGCAGACGCTGAACACGCTCTCGGGCGTTGCAGGTCCGCTGCTGGATCTGTTCTTCGTCAAGACGGAACTGCCACGCCAGACCGTAGTCGCTACCAAAGCCACCACGCAGGTGATGGCTCATGCCGTGAAGATCGCGTTCTGGGGATTTCCACTGTTCGCTATCCTGTCCGACCCGGCGCTACAGGCGGAGGCTCAATTGCCGCCACTCTGGATGTTCGCGGCCGTGGTCCCGCTTTCCCTGCTCGGGACGTGGATGGGCGGACTTGTGCTTGAACGCATGACGGACGCGAACTTCCGCACGTGGACGAAGTGGATCGTAACGGCGACGGGCCTTGTCTATATCGCGCGCGGACTGTGGCTGGGCTGACGCCCTACTCCACCGAGCAGAACATGTCGTCCTTCAGCGCCTTGCGCCCGGCCTCACAACCGGCCTCTGTGAACGGCGCCATGACTGTATCCAGCCAGCCCGATCGGCGGTCGATTTCCGCGATGGGCGTGTCGCCAGTGGGAGGCTCCAGCGTCCAAGCCGGCCACTCCGGCAGCTTGCATGCGTCGCCGGTCACGAGTCCCTTGCGGCAAACGCGATTGCGCAACTCGATCACCATCGCCGCGCCGTTCTTTGTGGCAGCATCCGCGCGATAGAGATCGGTCTCTTCCGCTGCAGTGCTCGCCTCGGGCGCTTCGCGAGCGCCTTCAAGCGCCTTGTCCAGGATGACGGTCCAGCGTTCAGCCCCGATCATGACGACGAATGGGTCGAGATCTTCCGGCGGCGTATTTCCTTGCTGCTCGGCCACTGGCGCGGGGACTTTGACTTCAGGCGCCGGCGCAGCTGGCGCTTGCGGCCCACAAGCCGTCAGAGTCGAAGCAAAAAGAACTGCGGCACAAATCTTCTGGGCCATGGCGCGTCTCCCAAGCGTGAGGACAGCCTAGCAGGCCGCGCGGGGAATGTACGCGGGATTTCTCAGGCGATCTGCAGTCAGCCTGCCGTCTTTTCGCCAGCTTCAGCAGCGTCGCCGGCCTCGCTCTCCGGCACGCTTTCAACAGCCGGTTGCGCTTCCCGATCCACCCGCCGCTCAGGACCAAAATAATCCGCCCGGTCAATCCACGGACGCGTCGCAGTGCGCGCCGCGGTTATCTTCTTCAGGAGCACGTCGCCTGATGCAGGAAACAAGACGTACTCATGACCTCCGCCATTGATCACGGCGTTGATCGTCGGCAGATCGCGGCTTGATGAAACGGCAACCACTGGAATACGTGCGTTCGGGCTGTCTGCGGACTTGCGTATGAAGTTCAGCGCCTGAAGACCCAGGTCGGCCGGATCGGCACTCTCGACATATATGATCACGCAGCTTGGCTCAGCGGCCGCGAACCCCTCGACGAGCTGGGCAGTGTCGTTGGCCAGGGCCACATAGCGTACGCCCATTCCACGCAGCGCCATGCGCAGCGTCCGCGCGATGCCGCTCATGTGCGTACATATGGCGACGCTCACATCTGCCGGATTACTCATGGATCGCCCCTAATTGAAGTGAGGTACGGGACTTCCGTTAACGTAACGCTACGGGATGGTACGCTCGTTGTCCCCTAAGACAACTGCAACGTCGCAAGCCGCGAATAGGCGCCGCCGCGAGCCATCAACTCGTCGTGTGTTCCAGATTCAACGACACGCCCGTCTTCCATGACGAAAATGCGGTCCGCTCGCCGCACCGTGGCGAGACGATGCGCGATGACGATGATAGTGCGCTTGCCCGCGAGTTGCGCGATCGCCTGCTGCACGCGTGCCTCGCTCTCGGAGTCGAGCGCGCTGGTTGCTTCATCAAGCAGAAGCACAGGAGCATCGGAGAGCAGCGCACGCGCAAGGGCAATGCGCTGACGCTGCCCGCCGGAGAGATTGCGCCCACCCTCGCCGGCAGGAGCGCCCCATGCGCCAGGCAGTGCTTCGACGAAGTCGCACGCCGCGGCCTGCGCAGCCGCTCTGATCTGCTCGTCAGTTGCGCCCTTTGATCCCAAAGCAATGTTCTCGCGGATTGTCGCGTCGAACAGGAAGGCATCCTGAGACACCAGCGCGAGATTGCGCCGGAGCGACGTCAGCGACACGTCGCGAACGTCGTGCCCGTCCACGCGCACCGCTCCGCCGTTCGCTTCGTAGAGCCTCAGAAGCAT
>CALMWO010000076.1 GCA_937873805.1 uncultured Hyphomonadaceae bacterium | reverse complement strand
GGCAGTTGTCGAACTGGTCGCGCTCGACGATGCCGAGATCAAATACTCGACCGTCCAGAACTGGTGGCCGGGCGATGCAGAGGGCAAGGGCGGGATCTACAATTTCGTCACCAAGCGCGGCGATTGCCGCGGCAAGCGCTCGCGCATTTCGTGGACGCAGGTTGAGACAGGTTCTGCGATCACCTGGAAATATCCCAGCTGCATCCTGCGCGGCGATGACTCGTCGGGCGAGTTCTATTCGATCGCCGTGACCAACGGACGCCAGCAGGCCGACACCGGCACCAAGATGATCCACCTCGGCAAGAATACGAAGTCGCGGATCATCTCGAAGGGCATCTCTGCGGGCAAATCCAACAACACCTATCGCGGCCTGGTCTCAGTGCATGCGAAGGCTGCGAAGGCGCGCAACTTCACGCAATGCGACAGCTTGCTGATTGGTAGCGACTGCGGAGCGCACACAGTGCCTTATGTCGAGAACCGCCGCGCCGATGCGCAGCTGGAACACGAAGCGACGACAACCAAGCTTTCCGACGATCAGCTCTTCTACGCTCGTCAGCGTGGCCTCGGCGAGGAAGAGGCGGTGGCGCTGCTGGTGAACGGCTTTGTGCGCGACGTGCTGCAGAAGCTCCCGATGGAGTTCGCGGTCGAGGCGCAGAAGCTACTGGAAGTCAGCCTTGAGGGAAGCGTGGGCTGATCGCGCGGAAACGTTTGCGCGGACGCTACGTCACAAGGAAGTCGGAGACTCGCTGTTTTGCATCCTTTGACGAATGGCCCGAAGCGTGGGCGAAATAGCTTATGGCTGTGCTTGAGCAGTTCATGAACACGATGTCGGCGGCGGGCGCGCCGTCCGCGCCCGATGACATTGCGCGCCTTCTGTGCGTGACCGTGCAGAGCGCTTACCGCGATCTCGATCTGGACGAGGGCGAAGCGTTCGCCGATGGCGGCACGGTGACGATGTTCCCGACGCATACGACGGCGTGGGAGGCGGTCGCGGTCGGGCCAGACGCATATCAGCTCTATCCCGGCGTGCTGGGAGACGATGGTGAGACGATCATCTGGGCCAATGTCTGGGTTGGTGAAAACTACCCTTTGGCTCGGTTTGTAACCGCGCTTGAGGAAGAACTTGCCGCCGCAGCTGCGTCGCTCTGATTACAGTAGCGTAAGCTGGCGCCAGCCCCCCAACTGATCTATTCCGTGGCCAACACGAGGGGCTCGGTCATGAAACTCCGTCTCGCAGTCTGCGCCATCGCGCTCGCCGCTTCTGCCTGTTCGCCTGCGCCCGTCGAAGATGCTGGCGGTGGCGTGCCAGTCGCCGCGAAGCGCATGCCGCTTCCTGATTGCGCCACCATCGAAGCCAAGGACGCCGGCGCCGATGGCTGGAAGCATCCCGATTGCCGCCTGATGTTCCCCGACCAGTCGGGCATGGCTATCGAAGCGCGCTACACACCCGCCGAGGATGACTCGACTGAGGTGACTGTTCAGGTCGTGGCCACGGGCGATGCCACGCTGCAGACCTTTGAAGAGCGCATGGGCAACACGTTCAATGGCCCGCTGCTCGAAGATTTCGACAAGGACGGCAAGGTCGATATCCAGATCCCGCTGGAGACCGGCAACGTCAACACGACATGGGCAGCCTGGCGGCAGGTCGGCGACGGCAAGTTCGTTCGCGTCGGCGAGCCCAGCGGCGTTTCGCTGGTGAAGACCGACAGCGGCTATATCGCCGCCCAGGCCCGCTCCAGCGCCAACGAGTGGGGCGTTTCGTTCTACAAGCTCGAAGCCGATGTCCTGATGCCGATCCTGACCGCCGACGTCACCGCGCAGGGCGAACCGGACAAGATCACCGGCGTTGCGTGCGAGATCACGGATGATGGCGGTCTCGCCGCCACAGGGCTCACCGCGGACGCCGCCAAGGCCCAGTTCTGCGCCGAGCCAGTGGTCGCCGAGATCTTCAAATAGGTCCCATTAGCCGCTGCTACTGGACTTTTCGGCCCTGCGGCATGAAACACCCTGCGAACCAGCTGCCCCGGCCTCGCGTAGAGGCCGACAAGGGCCTATCTAGAAGGTCCGGGGTTACAAAAAATCCCGTGTTTGCAGGCGTTTGATGCTCGAACTGAACAATCTCCACGCGCGTGTCGTTCCTGAGGACGGCCCGGCGCGCGAAATCCTCAAGGGGCTTTCGCTCAGCGTCCCCGCTGGCGAGGTCCACGCCATCATGGGGCCGAACGGTTCAGGCAAGTCGACCCTGTCCTACGTGCTGACCGGCCGGGATGGTTACGAGGTGACCGAAGGTTCCGCGCTGTACGAGGGCCAAGACCTGCTGGCGCTGGCGCCGGAGGCGCGCGCGGCCAAGGGCCTGTTCCTGTCATTCCAGTATCCGCTCGAAATCGCCGGCGTACCGGTGATGACGTTCGTGCGCGCCGCAATGAATGCGCAGCGCAAGCAGCGTGGCGAGCCGGAAGTCTCAGCGCCGGACTTCCTGAAGCTGTCGCGGATCGCCGCACAGCAGCTTCGCATCGATCCCGAAATGCTGAAGCGGCCGCTGAATGTCGGCTTCTCGGGCGGCGAGAAGAAGCGCCTCGAAATCTATCAGATGCTGATGCTCCAGCCGCGCTTCATGATCCTCGACGAGACGGATAGCGGCCTTGATATCGATGCGCTGAAGGTTGTGGCCGATGGCGTCAACGCGCTGCGGGGCGAAGGCCGCTCGATGCTGGTCATCACGCACTACCAGCGCCTGCTCGACTATATCAAACCGGATCGCGTTCACATTCTCTCGGCTGGCCGCATCGTGAAGTCGGGTGGGCCGGAGCTGGCGCACGAGCTGGAAAAATCCGGCTACGACACCGTGATGGGTGCGGCGTGATCGCAGCGGACGCCTTGCCGAACCGGCGCGTCGAAGGCTGGCGTTGGAGTGATCTCAGCGCGGCGCTGTCGGGTCGTGACGTGCCGATGATCCCGGGCGATCGCCACGTCCTGGCGCGCATCGCGATCGGCGCTCGGCGCATGGCCGGGATCGTCGTCAACGCAGGCGAGACGCGCACCGAGGTTGAGCGTGTGGGCGATGAAGGCGTCGATACGCGCGCACTTGAGATCGATGTGCGCGATGGCGCGAGCATGTCGCTGGTGACGATCCAGAAAGACGGAGACGTAGCACTGGCTCACCGCAAGGTGCGGCTGGGGCAGGGCGCGACCTTCCGGCAGTTCATTATCGCAGACGGTGCGCGCTATGCGCGGATCGAGACCGAGATCGATGTCGCCGGGTCGGGCGCGAAGGTTGAACTAAATGGCGTCTATCTGGTGGCCAAGGGCCGCCATGCCGACCTTACCAGCCAGGTGATCCTCAACGCCGACCATGCGGAGGTCCGCCAGATCGTGCGCGGTGTGGCGCGCAAGGGCGGACGCGGCGTGTTTCAGGGGCGCTTCAAGGTCGAGCGCGTGGCGCAGAAGACCGATGCCAGGATGGAGCACAACGCGCTGTTGCTGGAAGATGGCGCGGAAGTGTTCGCTAAGCCCGAACTCGAAATCTATGCCGACGACGTGCAATGTGCGCACGGCAACACCGCAGGCCAGCTCGACGATGCAGCGATCTTCTACCTGCGCCAGCGGGGCCTGCCTGAGATAGAAGCCCGCGCCATGATCACGCGCGCCTTCCTGATCGAGGCCCTGCCGGATTGGGTGGATGAGGTTGTGCGCGAAGAGGTTGAGACGCGGATCGACACGTGGCTGGGAACCGCGTCATGAGCTTTGACGTTCAAGCCATTCGCGAACAGTTCCCGATCCTCGGTCGGCAAGTGCATGGCCGGCCGCTGGTCTATTTCGACAACGCGGCCTCGGCACAGAAGCCGAATGCCGTGATCGAGGCGATGGCTGAAGTCATGCGCGACAGCTATGCCAACGTTCACCGCGGCCTGCATACGCTCGCGAACGAGACGACGCAGGCTTACGAGAATGCGCGCGAAGCCGCGAGACGTCTGCTCAATGCTGCGTCCACCGAAGAAATTGTCTTCACCAAGGGCGGCACCGAAGCGATCAACATAGTGGCGGCTGGCATCGGCGCGAGCATTCAGCCCGGCGATGAGATCGTGCTGTCCGTGATGGAGCACCACTCCAATATCGTGCCGTGGCATTTCCTGCGCGAACGCAAGGGCGCGGTGCTGAAATGGGTTGAGGTGCTGCCGGACGGTTCGCTCGACCTGCGCAGCCTTGAGCAGCAGCTCTCAAGGAAGACGAAGCTGCTTGCGCTGACACACATGTCCAACGTGCTGGGCACGGTGCCGGACGTGAAGAGCGCGATCTACATGGCGCACGCGGTTGGCGCGGACGTGCTGCTGGATGGCTGCCAGGCGATCGTGAACATGAAGGTCGACGTCCGCGCGCTGGACGCAGACTACTACGCCTTCACTGGCCACAAGCTTTACGGCCCCACCGGCATCGGCGTGCTCTATGGCAAGCGCGCCAAGCTGGAGGCCCTGCCGCCCTTCGAAGGCGGCGGAGAGATGATCGAGACGGTCAGCCGTGACCGCATCACCTACAATTCACCCCCACATCGTTTCGAAGCCGGCACGCCGCCAATCGTGGAGGCCATCGGCCTCGGCGAGGCGATTGGCTGGCTGGAAGCGCAGGACCGGGAGGCGATCCACCGGCACAAGCAGGCGCTGCTGGCGCGGGCCACGGAGGCCCTGCGCGGGGTCAACGGCCTGACCATCCACGGCACAGCCAAGGGCAAGGGCCCAGTCCTGTCATTTTCGTTGCAGGGCGCGCATCCGCACGACCTGGCGCAGATTCTGGACCGTCACGGCGTTGCGATTCGCGCCGGCCATCATTGCGCCCAGCCCTTGATGTCCCATTTAGGTGTTACTGCTACAGCCCGGGCGAGCTTTGCCCTCTACAATACGCTCGAGGAAGTCGACGTGTTCGTGGAGGCGCTTTCCAAGGCCCGAGCGATGCTGTCATAGAGTGATTATGGCTGACGACCTGAAGCATCAGATGCCCGAAACCGCCGCTCCCGAGGGCGACGCGAAGCCGTCCGCGATTCCGCAGGACGAGCTGGATACGATCACGGACAACCTGATTCAGGAGCTCAAGAAGGTCTATGACCCTGAAATCCCGGTCGATATCTACGAACTGGGCCTGATCTACAAAGTCGACATCAACGACGATCGCCATGTCGATATCGAGATGACCCTGACTGCCCCGGCATGCCCCGTCGCGGGCGAAATGCCGATCTGGGTGGAAGATGCCGCCCGGAGGGTGGAGGGGGTTAAATCGGCCAAAGCGTCCATTGTGTTCGATCCGCCATGGGACCCCTCGCGCATGAGCGATGAGGCCCGCCTTGCCCTCAACATGTTGTAAGCTGGTTTCAGGGTATCCATTTTAGCCATATGGCCAGACGTCCTCGCCCCAAGGTTGTGACCCTTACCGACGCCGCAGCGGCGCAGGTTCGGGAACTCATGACCGAAAACGGCGTGGGCTTCCTGCGTGTCGGCGTGAAGAACGCCGGCTGCGCGGGAATGGAATACACGATGAGTTATGCCGACGCGGCCGATCCGATGGACGAGCGCGTGGATGACAATGGCGTCTCGATCATCATCGACGCCAAGGCCGTTCTCTTCCTGCTTGGCTCGGTCATCGATTACGAGATATCGCCGATGCATTCGAAGTTCACCTTCTCGAACCCGAACCAGACCGACGCGTGCGGCTGTGGCGAGAGCGTGACCATTGTTCCGGCGCAGGCCGCCGAGTAGCGCCAGCCTCTGGCCTTCCAATCTGTTGTGCGCGACAAGGCAGCCATGCCGCTGTCGCCCGGATTTTCCGATTATGTGATCGAGCTGATCGCCGGCTTCGGGAAGGTCGAGATCAGACGCATGTTCGGCGGCGCCATGCTATCGCGAGGCGGCGTAGGCTTCGCCATCCTTGATGACGACACTTTCTTCCTGAAGGCAGACAAAAGTCTTGGGGCCGAGCTTAAGGAGC
>CALMWO010000075.1 GCA_937873805.1 uncultured Hyphomonadaceae bacterium | reverse complement strand
CGTGAACGTCACCACGCTTTTCAGATCGTAAGCGGCATCGTCGTGCTTGAAGTCCCAGGTGTAGGACAGTGTGCGGTTTTGCTCGACAGCGAGGACTTCACAGTCCAGCACGCCACCCCAGTCACCGCGCAGGTTGAAGCGATGGCCCACATCCGGCTTGAAGTCATTCTTCATCAGCCACTCTTCCATCAGGTGGGGCTGTGTCAGTGCGCGCCACAGCTTTTCCGGCGGATAGGCGATCTCGCGTTCGACAACGACTGACCGGGTTTCGGTTGCAGCATCGGTCATTGGTCCATCCTTTTCAGAAGGTCTTCGAGGTGATCGAACTTTGTTTCCCAGTAGCCTGCCATCTGGCTCGTCCAGTCGATCAGCGGCGCGAGAGCGCCAAGCTGCGCGCTGTAATGCGTTTGCCGCCCATCGGGACGATCTCGCACCAGCCCGGCCTGTTTCAATATGCCCAGATGCTTTGAGACCACGGGCTGCGAGACCCCGGCTCTGGCCGTCAGAGCTCCGACTGTTTTCTCGCCTTCACGACACAGCCGCTCGAAGATGGCGCGTCGCGTTGGATCGGCGAGCGTCCTGAAGAGCGTATCGTGAGCTTTCGACATCGGAACTCATACCTCGCCAGCTATATATTGACGTATAGCTATATGGCTATGCGTCGGTCAAGCAGCATTGATTGACTTTTTGCCTCTCTCACATCACAAGACGACGCGCCCGAAGGAGACCATGGACATGAAGCTCTAGAAACCTCGCCCGCATCTCGCGTCGTTTCCCACTGAGCCTTCGGTGTTCTCATGTCTGCCCCCAGCAAGCCCTCATTCATCACGTTTGATCGTGTATCGGCCTCAACGCCCGAAGGCCGAGCGCTGTTTGAAAACCTCACCCTCGCTATCGGCGCGGAGCGCGTCGGACTCGTCGGGCGCAATGGTTCTGGCAAGTCCACACTGCTGCGCCTCGTCGCGGGGCAGGGCGAGCCCTCGTCCGGGACGATCTCTGTGTCCGGCCGCGTCGGTGAACTGGCCCAGAGCTGGCCTGACGACACCATCTCCCTGGCCGAGGCCCTTGGTGTGACGGCGGGTCTTGCGCGTCTTGCTCGGCTTGAGGCCGGACACGGCAGCGAAGAGGACATGGCGGAAGCTGACTGGACACTCGAACATCGCATCGCCGAAACGCTCGCGAATGTGGATCTGCCGGAGCGCGACCTCACCCGCACCATCAAGGGCTTCAGCGGCGGCGAGCGCACGCGTATCGCAGTTGCGCGCCTGTGGCTTGAGGCGCCCGATATCCTTCTGCTCGACGAGCCGACAAACAATCTAGATGATGCGGGCAGGGCGGCGATCCTCGTTCTGATCGACGCATGGCGCGGCGCTGCCCTTGTCGCCAGCCACGATCGCGACCTGCTGGAGCATGTCGACCGCATCGTGGAGCTGACGCCAGTGGGCGTCACCGTCTTCGGCGGCGGTTGGTCGGCGTTCGCCGCGGCGCGTGAGGCGCGCCGCGCAGCGGCGACGGATGCGCTCGACAAGGCGGAAGGCGACCTGCGTCGCGTAAAGGATCAGGTGCAGCTGCAGCGCGAGATGAAGCAACGCAAGGATGCTGCCGGCAAGGCCGGGCGCTTCGCTGCCGGCCAGAGCAAGATGATGCTCGACTTCAAGCAGGACCGCGCCGAAGCCTCGCAAGGCGCAGCCAATCGCCTCGCTGATCGCCAGCTCTCTGAAGCGAACGACGCGCTCGACAAGGCCAAGGCGAAGTTTGAAATTCTCGTGCCGCTGAACGTCGTTGCGCCCAGCGTTGGTCTGCCGTCCCAGAAGGTTGTGCTCGCATTCGAGGACGTGACGGCCGAAGCTGGCGGCCGCACGCTGTTCGGTCCACTCAACTTCAAGGTCGTGGGCCCCGAACGCATCCACATCGCGGGCCGGAACGGTTCAGGCAAATCCACGCTGCTGCGCTTGATCACCGGCGATCGCCCGCCCGCAGCGGGGAACATTCGCCGCCTCGATGGCCGCATCGCCATGCTGGACCAGCACGCCGACACGCTCGATCCCGCGCTCACTCTGTTGGAGAACATGCGGATCGCCAACCCGGAGCTGGATGACAACGCCGCCTATGCCGGGCTCGCCCGTTTCGCCTTCCGCAACAAGAAGGCGCATCAGGTCGTCGCAACGCTGTCCGGCGGAGAGCGCCTGCGGGCTGCGATGGCCTGCCTGCTCGCTGCGAGCGAGCCGCCGCAGCTCCTGCTGCTCGATGAACCGACCAACCACCTCGACATCGACTCCATCGAAGTCATCGAGGAGGCCATGCGCAGTTATGATGGTGCGCTGATGGTCGTCAGCCACGACCCGGCTTTCGTCGCCAATGTCGGCTGCGCGCGCGAGATCAGGCTTTAACGCCGCCCAGCTTGCAGATGTGCTTCCACTCTGCATCCGTCACGGGCTGCACGGACAGGCGCGAATTGTTGATCAGCACCATGTCCTTCAGCGCAGGATCAATCTTGGCTTCGGCCAGCGTGAAGGGCTTCTTCAGCGGCTCAAGTGCGCGAATATCCGGCGACACCCACGGCCCGCTTTCGGCTGTTGGATCCGGGTAGGCCGTCTTCACGACCTCGGCGATTCCCACCACGGCCTTGTCGACGTTCGAGTGGTAATAGAACACGCGCTCGCCCGGCTTCATGGCCATCAGGTGAAGCTTCGCGCCGTGGTTTCGCACGCCTGTCCACGGTGTGCCTTTCTTTCCCGCTTTGACGAGATCGTCCCACGAGAAGACGTCCGGCTCTGATTTCACCAGCCAGTAGGCCATGCATATCTCCAAGCTCGCAGCGGAGTCATAGCGCATGCGAAGGGCAGGGCTAGAGGCGTCGCGCTAGTGCTGGACGTCCTTGCCGTCCAGCCGTCTTGCGTTGCGCAGGGTGGGGAACGCCCACGCCCAGATGCCTGCAACCGCTATCGCGCCCACGCCCCCGATGACGACCGCCGGAACAGCGCCGATGGCTGCGGGCCCGATTGCATGGGCCATCGTGCCCGCGCGGAATTCCCCCAGCTCGTTCGAAGCGGAGACGAACACGGAGTTCACCGCGTTCACGCGCCCGCGTACATCATCCGGCGTCCATAGCTGCAGCAGGGTTTCGCGCACGACGACGCTCACCATGTCTGCTGCGCCGAGGCAGATCAGCGCCGTGATCGACAGCCAGGCCGTCGTCGACAGGCCGAACACGACAGTGAAGATCCCGAACAGCGCCACGCAGATGAACATGATACGGCCAGCGTGATCCTTGATCGGGAAGACCGCGATCACCGCCGCCATGGCGATGGCGCCGATGCCCGGCGCCGCCCGCAGCCAGCCGAGCCCTTCCGGTCCCAGTTTCAGGATGTCCTCGGCATAGATCGGTAATAGCGCGATCACCCCGCCCATCAGCACGGCGAACAGGTCCAGCGAGATCGCGCCGAGAATGATCTTCTGCTTCCAGATGAAGCGGAAGCCTTCGAGCATGTTCGACAGGGTGGGGCGCTCGCGCGGCGGCGATGGCGGTGGTTTCGGGATCGCAAAGACCAGCGCAGCGCCCAGGATCATGAAGATGCAGGCGATGGTGTAGGCAATCTCCGGCCCATGGCCATCGAAGATCCCGGCGATCTGCGGTTGGCCCATGTCCGCCAGCCAGTTCGTGAAGGGCCGCTCGCCCAGTCCAAGCAAGAGACCGCCAGCCGCCGGTCCGCCAATCGTTGCGGCCTGCCAGGCGGAAGAGTTCCACGTCACGGCGTTGGCGAAATCCTTGTTGGGCACCAGCGAGACAACCAGCGAGGACGACGCCGGCCCGAGGAAGGCGCGCGCCACCCCGAACACCACAAGGATGCTCAGCATCAGAACGGCGGTGATCATTCCAAGGCCGGTAAAGATCGCCATGGCCGCGGCGCACGCCCCGGCAAGGATGATCGACAGGCCCATGATCATCCTGCGGCCGAATTGATCCGCAGCCGTACCGGTCACCAGCACCAGCAAAGCCAGTGGGAGGAACTGAACCAGTCCGACCAGTCCGGTGTAGAGGGCGGATTTCGTGATCGTATAGATGTGCCAGATCACCGCCACGGACAGGATCTGCGCCCCAAATGTCGTGAACACCCGCGCCAGGAAATAAAGCACGAAGGA
Source organism: uncultured Hyphomonadaceae bacterium (assembly GCA_937873805.1). Classification (GTDB taxonomy): domain Bacteria; phylum Pseudomonadota; class Alphaproteobacteria; order Caulobacterales; family Hyphomonadaceae; genus UBA7672. The sequence continues at coordinate 2,296 of CALMWO010000075.1, read as the reverse complement.
GCCGTGCCTGAAGGCGGCGAACCTTCCCGGCTCGTGCCCCTCGGGGGCGCCTTCGGCGGCTGTGTCTGTCATGCGAAAACGGGAAGGAGCAGGGGAGACATCATGGCTGTTCGCGCCCATAGGCGGCGCCCGAAACGGTCTGGCAAGAGGCTGGTTCAAAGTTGGGAAGCAATTCCATGTGGAACGCTCCGTGCCGATTTTTTATCGTGTAACCACATCATTTGGTTACCCGCAGATGCTGACGAACCTGCAAATCGTACGCATCGGCTCTGCTCGGAATGCGTGCGATACGCACCGTTCCATGTGACGCAGCTATTATTGGCAGACGGCTATTGCGTTAGCGAATTCGAAACGCGAGACAGGGTACGGGGAGCTAATACTACGCGCGCGAATCGTCTGACGCGATTGGAGCCCCATCGCCATGTTCGGCAAACTCTTCAGTCTCATGTCGACGGACATGGCGATTGACCTCGGGACAGCGAACACGCTGGTCTATGTGAAGGGTCATGGGGTTCAGCTCGATGAACCCTCGGTCGTTGCCTACGTGAACCAGAATGGCCGGAAGGTCGTTCACGCGGTCGGCAAGGAAGCCAAGATGATGCTTGGCAAGACCCCGATCTACATGGAAGCCGTCCGCCCGATGCGGGATGGCGTCATCGCCGACTTCGAAGTCGCCGAGGAAATGATCAAGCGCTTCATCCAGAAAGTGCAGGTCCGCCGCTCCTTCATCGCGCCCGTCATCATCATCTGCGTGCCCGCTGGCGCGACCCCGGTCGAACGCCGCGCCATCCACCAGTCAGCGCAGATGGCTGGCGCCCGGGCGGTCCATCTTATTTATGAGCCTATGGCGGCGGCCATAGGAGCTGGCCTGCCGATCGATGAGCCGTCGGGCTCGATGGTGGTTGATATCGGTGGCGGAACGACCGAAGTCGCCGTGCTGTCGCTGGGCGGTCTCGTTTATTCCCGTTCGGTACGCGTTGGCGGCGACAAGATGGACGACGCTATCGTCAATTACCTGCGCCGCGAAGAGAACCTGCTGATCGGCGAGGCTTCGGCCGAGCGTATCAAGAAAGAGATCGGCACCGCGAAAGCGCCGGAGAACGGCAAGGGCATGTCGCTCGACATCCGCGGCCGCGACCTGATGAACGGCGTTCCCAAGGAAATCGAGATCACCGAAGCCATGGTCGCCAAGGCCCTGGCAGAGCCGGTCCAGCAGATCGTTGATTCGGTCAAAACCGCCCTCGAAGCCATGCCGCCCGAACTGGCTGCTGACATCGTGGACAAGGGTATTGTGCTCACCGGCGGCGGTGCGCTGCTGCGGAATCTTGACGTTGTCCTGCGTGAGCGTACCGGATTGCCGGTGACGGTGGCGGAGGATCCGCTTAAGTGCGTCGTGCTCGGGTCGGGCAAGGTGCTCGAGAACCTCGACAAGATGAAGGGCGTGCTCGCGCCGGAGGTCTAGGCCTCCGCGTCTGAGGCGCCCGGCGGAACAGCCCGCAAGGAGCCATAATGGCCTGGTACGGTCGCAGACGATCAGGGGAGCCGCGTGTTGGAGCACGCGCTGTCGTCGTCGGCCTTGGCATCTCCATGGTTGGCGTTCTGGCGATCCAGACCTCGACTGCGGTGCGTGGCGGTATCGACGCCTCCCGCGAGTCCATGGACGGCGTCGCCGCCAACCTCGCCAGCTTCTCCTCAGGCATCACCGGCTGGTCGTTCGGCTTTGGCCGCAACGCCGAGGATGAAGCCAAGATCGTCGAACTCGAAGCCCGCGTCCGCGACCTGCAACGCTGGAAAGACCTTGCCGAGACCATGGCGCTCCGCATGGAACGCTACGAGAAGCTGCTCGACCTTGTTGGCGAAACGCAGGGCCAGTCGGTTACGGCTCGCGTCGTTGCCGAAGAAAACGGCCCGTTCGCGGCCACGCGCATCGCCAATGCCGGCGGCGCCAATGGCGTGCGCGAGGGCTTTGCCGTCGTGAATGAAAACGGCCTTGTCGGGCGCGTCATCCGGGTCGGCGAATACACATCCCGCGTTCTGCTGCTGACCGACTTCTCCAGTCGCATCCCCGTAATGGGTACATTGTCGGGTGACCGCGCCCTGCTGGTTGGCGACAGCGGTTCTGGCGCCCAACTGCTCGAACCGGAAACGCCGGACAAGATTGTAGCCGGCGAAATCTGGGTCACATCCGGCGATGACGGCAAGCTCCCTCTCGGCATTCGTGTCGGCACGGCCCGCAAGGATGGCGCGACGTGGCGCATCGATCTGGTGGGGATCCGCGGTGTCTCGGCGCAGAGCG
>CALMWO010000074.1 GCA_937873805.1 uncultured Hyphomonadaceae bacterium | reverse complement strand
TCACGGCTTTCTCGATAATCGCGGGCTCGAGATCCGCAGCGCCACGCGCGCGCGCCGCTCCACGATGATCGACCCGCGCTGACAGTTCGTCGTCCAACGTCCAGCGCAGCGGATTTACGCAGACCAGCGGTTTGCCTTTGGATGTCGTGATCTTCCAGTCGGCAGTCCACACCGGCGATTGATCGCGGAAGTGGGAAGCATCGTCACCGGCAAGAATGGTCTTCCACGCAACGATGCAGTGAATCTGATCGGGTTGAGCGCAGAGCGGCTGGCTGACGACCTTGCCAGGGAAGTCCGCAGGCACGGCGGCATCGATGATATAAGCGGCGGCAAGGCGGCTCTTCAATGGCTCGGCCTGGAACCGGTCGGCGAGCAGCCGTTGAGCATAGAGGCCGCCTTGCCCAACGCCGGCGATCACGACGCCGCGATAGCGATTGTCGACTTCCATGTAATGGTCAAAAGCGCGCAGCACGTCGCCGTAAGCAAGTTCGAATGCGCCATCGCCTTCGCCGCCTACGTTGACCTCGGAATGAAGTGAGGCCTGCCGATAGAGCGGCGCGTAAACAGGGCCCGCCTGCAGGAACGGGCCGGCATGGTTCGGAAGAATGCGTTCCTTGAGCCGCTCGAGCGCCTCGGCGTTGTCGACGGCGGCATTCCATCCTGCATTGGAATAGGCGGATGCGGGGTGGATGAAAAAGACGTCGACGCCCCACGGCGTCTCCCATCCGCCGGGCGGGGGCTGGGCTGGGCGGAGAGCCCATGAGTCTGCCTTGGCATAATCGGGCCGCGCGGGGGCGGCCTCCTGAGCGAAGCGGCCCTGCGGCGTGATCGACATGCGGAACAGCGCGTCCTGAAACAGGACTGCGCCGGCTACGATCACCGTGACCAGCGCCGCGCCTCCGATCAGCGCGAACCGGCGGATTTTCGGATCCTTCAGCATGGATATGTGCGCAACCCCAGCAGTTCGTGCGAAGCGATATCGGCAATGGTCCGCTCCGTCCATGGCGGCCATAGGGCGCCCGGATGGCGGGCGGGTCATGAAACCGCAGTCCGCCAGCACCATATTCACGCCATACGCGACTGGAATCAGGCGACAATGTCCTCGGAGGATTACGGATGCCGACAGGCACACCGATACAGGCCGCGCCGCCGCCGCCAAAGGCAGGGCCGCTAACGACGCTGCGGAACTGGTTTTTTGCCGGTGTGGTTGTGGCTGCGCCGATCGGCATCACGATCTGGCTGGTGTGGAGTTTCGTGTCCTTCGTGGACCAGCACATCAAGCCGCTGATCCCGAAGGCGTGGAATCCCGAAACCTATCTCGACTTCGGCCTGCCGGGTCTTGGCATCGTGATCGCTGTTGCCGGCCTCGTCGTTCTCGGCGCGCTGGCCGCGAACCTGTTCGGGCGATGGGCGCTGCGCAAGGGCGAGCAGGTGGTGGCGCGTGTGCCGCTGGTGCGGTCGATCTATGCGATGCTGAAGCAGGTGATCGAGACGTTTGCTTCGAACGATGCATCGTCGTTCAAGGAGACGGTGCTGATCGAGTATCCCGGCAAGGGGCTGTGGGTGATCGGCTTCATTACAAGCCGCAAGCCGGACCCGGAAATTCTGGCGACAGTGCCGGACGCGGTTGGCGTTATCGTGCCGACATCTCCGAACGCGGCGATGGGGCAGCTCGTCTATGTGAGCCCTGAGCGGCTGGTGCGACTGGAGATGTCGGTCGAGAAGGCGGCGAAGCTGGTGATCTCGTTCGGCATTCTGAACGAGACGCAGGATCTGGGCGCGCGCCCGTCTGACCAGATCGGCAAGTAGGCTTACTCGTTATCGGTCACCATCGATGCGAAGCGTGGCGCGAAGAGATCGCGAGCGCGGCGAACAGCCGTGCCGCGTGCGCCTTCGAGGCGCGGATCGGCCATGAGAATGGATTTCGCATCGGTGCGCGCCGTTTCGATGAGGTTCGTGTCCTCGACGATATTCAGAACGCGGAAGGTAGGCAGGCCGGACTGGCGCAGGCCGAGCACATCGCCTGGGCCGCGCAGTTTGAAATCCGCTTCCGCGATCTCGAAGCCGTCAGTGGTCTTGCGCAGAATATCGAGGCGTTCCTTCCCGCCTTCGGTAAGCGGGGTCTGGTAGAGCAGGATGCAGCTCGACGCTTTTTCGCCGCGACCAACGCGCCCGCGTAGCTGGTGAAGCTGGGCGAGGCCGAATTTCTCGGCGTGCTCGATCACAATGATCGTGGCTTCGGGAACATCGACGCCAACTTCGATCACGGTCGTTGCGACGAGGACACCGGCCTCGCCTGTGCGAAGCTTGTCGAGAGCTGCGTCGCGATCTTGGCCAGGCATGCGGCCATGAACGAGTTCGACGGGCGCCTGTACGACGCCCGCGAGTACATCGCGGCGCTGGATCGCGGAGGCGTCGCCAGCGTCTTCCGAATCGACGGCGGGGCAGATCCAGAAAGCGCGTTCGCCGCGATCAACTGCGCGGGCGACGGCGGCCATGACTTCGTCGATGCGGGTGTCGGGCACGGCAGCTGTGGTGACGTCTTGCCGGTTGGCGGGCTTTTCGCGGATGACCGAGATATCGAGGTCGCCATGAACGGCGAGGGCCATCGTGCGGGGAATGGGCGTGGCGCTCATGACCAGCAGGTGCGGGCTTGCGCCTTTTGCTGTGAGCTTGAAGCGGTCGGCGACGCCAAAGCGATGCTGTTCGTCGATGACCACGAGCGAGAGTTCCGGGAGATCGACGTCGGACTGATAGAGGGCCTGTGTGCCGGAGAGGACCTGGATCTTTCCAGCGCGGACATCGTTGAGGATGGTTTCACGCCCGGCGCCTTTGTCGCGGCCGGTCAAGGCAGCGACGCGGATGCCGAGGGGGGCGAGAAACCTGCCGATGGCTTCGGCCTGCTGGCGGGCGAGGACTTCGGTAGGGGACATCAGCGCGGTGATGCCTCGATCGGCTGCGACTTGCGCGGCGGCGAGAGCTGCGACGAGGGTTTTGCCGGAGCCGACATCGCCCTGGATCATGCGGCGCATGGGGACGGGGCGACCCATGTCGATGGCGATATCGGAGTAGGCATCCATCTGGGCGCGGGTTGGCTTGAAGGGCAGCGCTTCGATGATGTTGCGTTCGGCTCCGACCGCGCGCGGAATGGCGCGGGCGAAGCGGCGTTCGCGGGCGAGGCGGGCCTGGCCCATGGCCATTTCGCGGGCGAGCGCTTCATCATAGGCGAGGCGTTGGCGGGCGACTTCGAAGCCTTCTGGATCGTAGACTTTTGGCTGGTGAAGGCGGAGCAGGGCCTGCTTGAAGGCGGGCCAGTGGTTTCGCGTCATCAGGTGCGGGTCGATCCATTCGTCGAGATCGGGGATCGCATCGAGGGCCGCGGCCATGAATTTTCGGAGGGCCTTTGGCGTGAGGTTCGCCGTCATCGGATAGACGGGTTCGACCTCGGGGAGTTCTTCGTCCTTGTCGGGCGTGACCACGTGATCCGGATGGGTCATCTGCCGGCCGCCCTTGTAGTCGCCGATCAGGCCGGAGGCGATGATGGTGTCGCCGATCTTGAAAGTGCGTTCGAGCCATTGGCGGTTGGCGTGGAAATAAGTGAGCGTGATGAAGCCGGTTTCATCGCGCAGGCGGACGCGGGCCGGGAAGGTGGCGCGGGCGTGCTCAAGCTTGTCGACCGTGCCGGTGATGGTGGCGATTTCGCCGATCTGAGCCGAATCGATGGTGGCGCGGTTGCGACGGTCGATCCAGCTGACGGGCAGGTGGAAGAGCAGGTCGAGATAGGTCTCGCCGCCGATCAGGCGCGCGAGAACAGGGCGCACTTTCGGGCCGACGCCGGGAAGGCTCGAGAGGTCTGAGTAAAAGGGATAGAGGATCGGGTCGCGCATTGTGCAGCGATGTTAGCCGGTTTACGGCGCGCGCGCAGCCGCGTTCTCGCAGGAGCGAGTTGGGGTGGGTTGGGTTGTAAGCCTGAACTTGGGTCAGGCCGTGACGGTC
>CALMWO010000073.1 GCA_937873805.1 uncultured Hyphomonadaceae bacterium | reverse complement strand
AACTGCTAGGACGTTTAGCTATGTCGAAGCCAGCCAGGCGGCGCAAGTGATCGAAAGCGCGATATCGGCGGGAAGAGCCCCAGATTCTCAAAGCTTCGAACCGCTGCTCAGGGCCGTCGAGAGCATGGTCCGCGCAGCATAGCTCCTAACGACGAACGCCGGCCGCATCACGATGGTGCGGCCGGCGACGCGGCGTTTCCCCGACGATAACTCGTACTCAACAAAGACGACGCTGGGTTGGCCGGGGCTAGGGGCTGATTGGCCATCCCGAGCGTTGTCTGTCGCCAATCTGACGCGCTATGCTCGCAAACGCCTCTCAGCCCGTCGTTGGGATCAAAATTTGAATGGATCCATCCTAGTTGCCGAAGACGATGACCTGCTGAGGGCGTTTATCCTCGCGGGACTCAAACAGGACACGTTCTTAGCTTACGGCGTGAGCAACGGTGAAGAGGCGCTGCAGCTCGCCCTCACACGTGATTTCGACTTGCTGGTACTTGATCGGAATCTTCCAGGCCTGGACGGTTTGAGTGTTCTCAAGATGCTCCGTTTGCGAGGGGTTATCGCGCCTGCGATGTTTCTGACCGCTCTCGGCGCGACGGGTGATCGCGTGCAGGGGCTCGACTCTGGCGCGGACGACTACATGACCAAGCCATTCGCGATCGAGGAGTTTCTTGCCCGGGCGCGAGCGCTGCTCAGACGCCCGAAGCAACCGCTGCCCCGGACACTTTCCTTTGGTCGCCTGGTACTGGACCTGACGCGCCATGAAGCGTTGGTCGATGGTCATGGGATCGATTTAACGGCCCAGGATATCGTCTTGTTGTCCGTTTTCCTGAAAGCACCAGCGCGCGTATTCAGTCGCGAATCGCTGCTCGACCAAATGGGCGGCGACGAAATTGCTCCTGCGGCCGTCGAGCATGCGATTAGTCGCCTCAGAAGAAAACTTGATGCAGCCGGCGTGCGCGATGTCATCAAGACAGTTCGGGGCGCCGGGTACCGCTTGAACGGCTGACCGCAACCGCTTCAAAACCCGCGTCTTGGTTGCCAGCCTCATGTTTCCAAGAGTATAGCGGGCCGCTCGCGCGCAAAAAGGTCAAGGTTTTAGAGCCGATATTAAGCGCGCTAGCGCCGACGCCAATTTCCAAGGCCGCCAGCGCGTGACCACGGGTTGGCTCCTCAGGATCATCTCGAGGTTTTCGATCGCACTCGCATACTGACTTTGAGCTTTCGATCCTTTGGCCTGAGCCCTAGCGGTCATTGAGATCGCGCCGCGTGGATTCTGCGCGCGCGCTCGGAATCTGTCTTGAGCAGGGCGGCGGCGTAGTTGCTGCAAGCTCGCCGAAAGCCCAGCAAAACCTCACCCAGTTACCCTGACAGTTCTCTCAGTTGAGCTGTCAGCGCGCCGGATCACTCGCGGACGGTCAGCGGATCGCGATGGACCAAGGTATGAACCATCACGATCCGGACCGGTTTATCGTCTCGACCGCGGCGCACGCGCGCTCGTTCTTGTACTTTGATGTAGGCTCCCGACGAGCCGCGTACCCGTAGCATCTGGCTCAGTGTGTCACGCTCGCCATCCTGCAAGCTCTGGTAGCCTTGGCGCGCGGCAGCCTCGTCATCAGGATGGATTCTGCTCAACCAGTTCGAGATGTCTTCATCAGCGACGGCTGCGCCTTCGGCGAACAGCGTGCGCCAGCCCTCGGAGCTCGAAAGGCCTGAGTCGCTAATTCGCCATTCGAGGACGCCAGCATCGAGAAGATCGGCCGCGATCTCCGCTCGCGCTACGGCATCGGCGGATGTGTTAGCCCGTCGATCGCGTCGTCGCCATTCATTCTGCACGATGGAAACCGCTAGGATCAGCGCCAGCAACATGGGGGCGAATGCAGCGACCAAGACTTGCCAGTTCTCCTGAGTCAAGCGCCATACATCGACTTTTGCGCCGATGACATGAACCGCCAGCTGTCCGCTTGCGAGCGGCGCAGATGCCATTTCCGAATTGCTCTCGTCCGACTCGCGGGCGAGTTCGGAAACAGCCATGTCCTCGATCGACTGATGTTCCGCGGGCATTGCTGGAACAACCACGCGCGTTCGCGAGACGTCTGCGCCCGACGCCAAGATCAGGCGGCCATCCCTGTCGGACAGAAAGGCAAGAGGCGCCTTGGCGGCTGTGTTGCGCGCAAGCACGAGACTGTCGGTGAACACGCTGGCATCAAGCGCCAAAACCAGCGTGCGCGGAGAAGGCGCGTCCATCGGTATGGCGAGAAGGAGTGCGTTGCGCTCAGGCGCAGGCATGAGACGGGCGCGCTGGTCGATGCGGCGTGCGTCTTCAAACCGGAAGGGCGCGATGACCGGGCCGAAGCCCGTTGCATCGACCGCGCCGACATCGAGCTCAACCGACCCGGAAGCGTCAAGAATGGTCGCGCCGAGGATCGGTGAGTCAGCCGCAGCTTCCACGATGGCCCGGCGCGCCGCCAGCCGTTCCACGTCTGTCGCGTTTGGGGCAAGTGCTGCGTCAAGCGCGGCGCGATGCTTGAGGACGCCGGTTTCAGCCCTCGCCAGAATTGCCTCGATCTGCGTGGCGCCATACTGTGCGGCGACCGCGAGCCGGCTCCGGTCAACCTCGTGCGTCTTCTGTGACATCACGGCGAACAGCGCCACCAAACCGATCGCCAGGCCGATGCCGCCCGCGCGCCGGAGGGCGCCGATCAGCTTCGGATCGGCAAGATCGCTGACCCGCCGCACAAAAGCTGTTGGCGGCGGCTGCGAGAGTTGCGAGGCGGTGGATGGCTGCATGGCGTCACCAGATCCCGCGGCCATGGCCGGCAAAGTCGCCGCTTACAACGGATCGCCGGCCTTCCGGCGTGAACCGCAAGGAAAGCCCGAGCTGCACGTCGCTGTAGGCGGTCGAGGCATTGGCGGCGGCCCATCCGCCGACCGTCCAGTTCGCGCTGACGCGATAGGCGGCCTCAGCGCGGACCGCGCCAGCGACACTGGAGGACGCGCTTGATGCAAACTGCGCGCCCAAAGGATTCTGCAAGGGCAGGACAGGGGCGCTAGATTGCCGCGTCATCTCATAGGCAAGCGATCCATCCAGGCGCAGCATCCAGTCTTGCATCTCGGCGGTTTGGAGGTTCAGCGACCAGCCGGCGCGATGGAACTCCTGAGGGCTGAAGTACCCGCCATGGCCCCGCGTCTCGAAGTTGGTGTTCCTTGCATAGCTGTCGAACTGGTAGAACGGGCCGGTGGCGATGTAGTCAAAACCCGGCGCATCCAGCGTCTGTGCTCCACCGATGTCGATACGCACGCGATCATTGTTGGCGACGTTCAATCCTGTCAGCCGCGATGCAAGCACGCCGCCCGTAACGCGCACCCCGGGGGCAAGCGCGATGCTGGATCGCGCTTCAAGACCTGTCTCGATCACGGCGCCCCAGCCTGCGCCTCCCGCCGGATCACGCCGCCCTGCCAGGGAGGTCGCCGAGTCGTCCTTGGGCGTGGCGAAGGCGCGCGCTGCCACGGACCACCACGTTGCACGTCTTTCAATGGATGCTTCGGCGACGAGCGGCGCTCCGCCGATTGCGCGGCCTGGCGCCTCGGCGATCTGGACAGACAGTCGCATGGCGCCTTCCGTGCCTGCGGCGAAATAGGGAAGGGCGTGCTCAGTCCTGCCGCCAAGGGTGGAGTCGAGCGCCAGGCCGGTAACGCCGGCTTCCAGCAAGAACCCGCCGTAGGCGAAGCCGGTCGAAACACGCACCGCCTGCGCCTCGAACCGCCCATCGCCTGCTGAGTTGCGGGGCAGGCGGGCGGTGGTTGTCTGCTCGACCCATGGCGCGCCAACACCAGCCAGCCGTTGATGCCGCGATGGCGCCAGGCGTTGCGCTGTCGCAAAGTCCTTCCGCGCGATCGCGGCGTCTGCCTGCCCATTGACGAGCGCGGGCGCAAGCGGGCCTTGCCCTGCGCTGGCGAGCGTCGTCAACTCGTCGAGGCGATCCTCGCGTGCAGCGGCCAGCACAAGGCCCTCGGCGCTCTCCGCATCGGCGGACTGGACGTAGAGATCGCGAAACGCGAGTTCCGCCGACCGAGCCTCTCCAAGCTCAAGGCGTGTCCAGGCCTCACGCATCCGTGCGGGTCGAGCAACGCCGGCATAAGCCGACGCTTGCTGCGCCCATCCCAATGCGTCTCGGAACCGTCTCGCTTCGAAAGCGCCGGTCGCGCGGTCAAGCAGTGTTTCTCCAACAATGCGATCGGCATCACTGGAATACCCGACGCCGAGGTCGCGCAGGCGCGCAGCGAACGCCTCGGCCGCGTTCCAGTCCTTGTGTGCGCGGGCCTGCGCGGCGGCGAGTACAAGGGCGTCCGCAGCGACGGAGATCTGGCGAGTTTGAATATCATCCGGGCGAGTGACGTTGGAATCGAGCGCGAGAAGCGCCAGCCCCGGTGCGGGATCGTTCAGGCGCAAGCCGGCCAGCGCCTCGCCAAGCCTTGCCTCCTGGTCTGGACCGAGCTTGGCTGCCTCGTGAAAGAGCGCGCGCGCCAGCGCTGCGTCCGATTCCAGGATCGCCCAGCCGGCGGTGAGGGCAAGATCATGACGGCCGGAGTCGAACGCGAGAATCGCCGCGTCTGACCAGGCCTTGCCTGCGATCGCCTGCTTTAACTGGGCCTCATGCCGCGCGTCGCGAAGCGTTGCCAGCTCTGCTGGAGCCGGCGGCGAATGGTTTGGGGCCGTCGCCGTAGCCAGCAGCCGATCCAGGCCGTCAAGATTCAGCTGGCGCGCCGCACGCTCGACGTTCGTGGAGCGCTGTGCTGGCGTGCTGCACGTCGCAAACAGGTAGGTGTGAAAGGCAAGAAGCGGCTTCTGCTGTTCGAGGGCGGTGAGCGCTTCGCTACGCAGCCAGATGGCGTAGTCATCTTCGCATGCGGGCGCTTCCGGCGCGAGCGCGAGCACCTGTGTCCAGGTCCGGGTGGCGAAGGCATCACGCAGGCCGCTGTCACGCTGGCCCCGGGTGATCGCCGCCAAAAGCTTGTCATCCGGTCGCCAGGCGGGATAGCGCGTGCGCAGGCTGAGCACCTGGGTTTCCGCCATGTGCCAGTCGCCAGTCGCCAGCGTGTTCCATATCGCGCGAAGCGATTCCCTCGCGGGCGAGGCCGGTGCAAGCCTTTGCGGTTGATCCGGCGACCGGGCTGCGTCAGGCGTTTCGTCCGGAATCCCGAGGCGCGTGACGTTCACCTCCATTACGGCCTGCGCGCCAGCTAGCGGCGCGATTGCGAGAGCAACAGCGACCACGACAAGCTGGCGCAAACCGCGCAGGAAAGGCAAATGGATCGTCACTGTGCCCGGTTCCGTCGCCGCATGTAGTGAGCGATGCCGGCCAGAACCACGGCGACGGCGAAAATCAGGCCTCCAAGCGTCAGCACCCAGCGCCAGGGCGATTGCCCATTCTGCAGTGCGACGCGGTCGGCGCTCGAAGCGTCGCCCGAGAAGAAGGACTTGCCGACAGGCTGGACCGAAACGGTTGACGGGTCTTCGCGCCAAACCGCGGCGCTGCCCCTTAGCTGACTCCAGTGCGTAGGCTCGACAAGATGACGCACGGATGACAACAGCGCCTCGCTTGTTTGGGCTGTTACAACTGTCACCAGCTGGCCGCGATGGGACGCGTTTTCCGCCGACGCGATCAGGCCGCTGCTACCGAGGTCGGACAGTTGACGCAGGCGCACAAGATGGGCGCCGGACATGTCGTCCGGGAATTTCGGATCGTTCAGCGCAAGCCGGATTGGGCCGTCGATGAGGTTTCTTACGGCGGGCCGGGCGCCCACGATCAGCGTATGGATTTTGGCCGGCTCGGCCCCAAAGTCGAAGTCTATGCCGGAAAACAACGCCCCATGAGTCTGACCGAGCTTTGCCGCGAGGGTCCACACGGCTGCCAGCGTCTCGCTGCGATGATCGGCCGCCCGGATTGCGAACGGCGCCGTCGAGGCTGCGGAGAACGGAAAGCCGGTCTCGCTCAAGAGTGCGAGGTTTGGCAGCTCAGCATAGCTGGGTGAATTCGGAACCTGGATCATCGATGATCCGTCCAACACAAAGGCAAGATTCCTGTTGTTGCGCGTCGCGCAGGCGCCGGCCTGAACGCGGGCGAGTTCGGCGCTGAGGCGAACGGTGTTTCGCCCGGGACGGAAGTTGCGCGCCGGCAGTCGAAGTTCGTATCCGGAAGCGGCTTCACCGTCCGTCCGGGCCAGCGCCACGGCGCGGCGGAATATACCATTCACGAAGAGATTGAGGACGGAGCCCGGCTCAAGGCCTGCCCCATAGGCGAAGTCCAGCGATAGAATGATCTCATCCTTTTCGCGTGCGAAGAAGTCGGCCGGCAGTTCGAACGACAGGTCGAAAGCGGCCGATTCCTCACCGACTGTGCTTTTGGACGCCAAGCCCAACTGCTCGAAAGTGTAGGTCGCGCCGGTGCGAAGCGGGCCGTGTGCGCTGAGCGCAAAGCCTCTGGGAGCATCTTGTTCGCTGATTTGCATGCTTGTGGCGTCGGCCAGGGGAAAGCCGGTGACGCCAAGAGCCAGGACAGCCCGCGTGACAGCTTCGTCCGTGTGACCGGACGCCACGATCACGAAGTGCGTTGGATCAAGCGGGGAGGGCCCGACGGCGAGATAGCCCTCTTCCTTGTCCACTGTACGGGGATCAATCGCCAGCAGGGCTCCCACTTCCGCGAACGTGCCAACGATGATGACGTCGGTATCGCGGTTGGCAAGCGCAAGGCGTGGGGCCGGCGATCCCGTAACGCTACTGGAAACCGCCCGGGCCGAGGCATGAGAGATTTCGGGTAGCTTGAACGAAAGGCGATTTGTGACGGCTTGGGCCGACAAGGCGCCCCAGGTGAGTTGCGCGCGACGCGGCTCTCCGGCTGCCGTAACGATCGTGAGATGTTCGACGCCGCCGACGCCTGGCGACAGGAAACGGTCGAGATCGGCGAGAGTCCAAGCGAACTTGCGCCGCTGGTAGCTCACCTCAAGGCTGGAGCGTTCAGTATCGATCTCCGTCCACAGTTCATCCGCCGTCGGGTCCTGACAGTCAAACGTGTAGCGCTGGACAGCCTCGAAACCGAGCGTGTTGAAACCGGGCTTGAAGCCGCCAACGATCGACACTGAATCCATCGCCCCCGTCAGCCCTGTCGCCGCGTCCAGTTGGGCGGCGAACTGGCTGTTCAGCGAAAGTCTCAGATGGGCGCTGGTGGAGGCTTGGGCGCGGCTGGTTGCATGACGCAGGACGAGTCGGACGGACTTGATATCGGCCTGGGGCGCGAGCGCGAATGAGAGATCCTCGCGTGCCGAAGCACCGTTAAGACGCATGCTACCCTGTTGCGCACGCAGCGTCGTGAGCGGCGCTGCAAACTGACTGGTCCCGTTCGCGAGATCGCGGCTGGTGGCCGCCTTCGGCGGAGCGCTGCGTGCGAAGACGTCCTGGGCGCCGGCAGGAGCGACAAGCCATCCGGTGGCGACAAACGTCATCAGCAGGGAAGGGGACAGGCGTTTCATGTGCGAAAAACTTTGCTGCGAATGACGGTCAGGTGATCGAGGGCGCCGGTGACGCCCTGATGCGCGAGGAAGCCGATCTGGCCGATGACGCCCCGCGAGCTCACGCGCTTGTCCTGGAATGCGCGCCAGTTTTGGCTGCGCGAGTAGACAAGCGCCACGACGGTGCGCCACTGGGCGGCGGTCTTGAGTTCGAACCGGAGGCCGACGGCCGCTTCGCCGCCTTGACGAACGATCGACTGGACGTAGAGATCGAGCGGGAAGTGGGACGCCGCGCCCAGCAGACGGGCGTCGATGCGCACCACTGAGCCAGGCGACAATTGTTCGGCAGACAGTGCGTCCGCGACGACGCCGATCCCGGTAACCGAGATATCCGTCATGCGCACGCTGAGCCGTCCGGAGGCGCCTGACAGTTCGATGGAGGCGGCGCGATCAATGCGCGGGAACACGCGGCGTTGGGCGCGTTCATAGAGCGCGCCAAGTGCGCCGATCAGCAGGAACAGGTGGAAAGTGTTCCACAGCAGTGCGACGACGATGTAGCCGGCTATCTGAGGTTCAAGTAGCATGCGGACAAGGCCCGCCACTTCCGCAAGACCGACAACCGCGATCAGGATGTAGAACGGCCGCGCCAGCGGCGAGACGAAGTTGCGTTCGAGCGACTCACCCTTAGGCGTCACGTCGAATGTCGGCGCGCGGGGATTGCGGAACACCCGCAGGATCGCGCCCGAGCAATGCACGGCCTGGACGATCTCGTAAAGTTCCGAGGCGAACACCCATCGGCTTCCGCCGTAAAGCATGCTGGTGAGAAGCAGCGCGCCAATGACGTGCGGCACACCATACGCCAGGAAGTACTCCACGCCCACCGCGTAGATCTGGATGCCGAAGATCAAGTACACGAGTGGCGTGAGGATGAAGGCCATACGCGCTAGCGAGAAGAACCAGAAGAAGCACGAATTGAGATAGCCAAGCCGTTGCGCCAGCGTCAGCCCAGTCTTGACCAGTGGGTTCTTGAGCAAAAAGATTTGCGCCATTCCCTGCGCCCAGCGCATGCGCTGGACGATGAAACCCGAGAACGTCTCCGGCGAAAGTCCAGCCACCATCGGGCGCGCAACATAGGCGCTATGATAGCCGCGCGCATGAAGCTCGAGTGCGGTTTCGGCGTCCTCGGTGATTGTTTCGCCCTGAATTCCCCCGATCTCCATGATGTGCTTGCGCCGGAGCACTGCAGCCGAACCACAAAAGAACGAGGCGTTGTAGCCATCCAGGCCTTTCTGAATGACCGAATAGAACATCTCGTTTTCGCTAGGCATCCGGTCAAACGTGTCGAGGTTCCGCTCGACCGGGTCCGGATTGAGGAAGAAGTGCGGCGTTTGCACCAGGAAGAGTTTGGGGTCCGCCAGGAAGTACCCGACCGTGCGAAGCAGGATATCCGCCGTGGGTACATGGTCAGCGTCCAGAATCAGGATCAGCTCGCCGGATGTCTGCGTCAGCGCGGCGTTGATGTTTCCCGCCTTGGCGTGATCATTGCGTTCGCGTGTGAGATAGGTGGCGCCCGTCCGCTCGCAGAGCTGCTGTAGCCGTTGATGCCGTTCTTCCGCCTCGGCTGCTTTCCTGGGGTCCATCTGAGTGCGTTTGGCCACAGTGCCACCATCGTCCAGAAGGTAGACGCTGCATCGTCCCGCCGGATAGGAGACCGCCATAGCCGCCCGGACCGTCACCTCCAGCAACTGTTCATCCTCATTGTAGGTGGGGATAAGAATGTCGACCGTCGGCGATTTTGTCGCGCCCACCGGCGCCGGCACGGGCCTGCGATCCGCGACATCCGCCGAAAGGAACATCGACAGCAGCAAGATCACGAAGCCGTAGAGTTCGGCGCCAAACAGGGCGAGCGCAAAGAACAGCGACACCGGATCCGAAAACGGAATCGTCTCGGACGCACGCCACAGCATGTAGCGCGTGCTGGTGAACAGCGTGAGCAGCAGGATAAAGACGCGGAGTGGCCCGCCCGCCGGCTGAACCCACGTCATCGTGACGAAAACGCAGGCGGTTGCAACTGCGAGCGTGACTTGTCCGTTGAGGTCGACCGGCGTCGATGCAAGCACGGCGATCGTGAACAGCGCGACTAGCGCGCTGAGCGTCTTAGTGCGCTCGATGCCGAATGTTGCTGAGGCGGACATGTCGCGAAAATTTCACCGCGATCACGCGACCGCAGGACCACGCTAGCGACCAAGCGTAATCAATCGATGAATTTACAGCGCGTCAGTAAGGATCAATAAAGCACTATGAGCGCGCCACTGGCGGCGGCGCGAAATATGCCGAGACAGGAAACGCAAACGACCACGCAGCCGCAGATCTTGGCGAGGTTCGCCAGATCCGTAGCAGCGTTCTTGAGAGCAAGCCTGGACATGCGTATCTGTGATTGGTTGCTGTGACGAAGCATGACTTTAAGCGAAGAGTGTCAACCGCGGGTGGTCTCGCTGCGTGAAGTTTTATGGAATTTGTGTCGTTCGCGGGGGGGCGGCATGCTGCTGTACCGGAGATGATCACCTGGGCGAAAGAGCCTCGGGTGGGGCTAGCGTTCAGCGCTAGTTCGTGTCCGGCGCAATCTGCTTGGAAAGTTCACGTTCGATGCGCTGGTCGGGAACAACCCAGAGCAAGGCGACGAAGGCAAAGCACGCCTGCGCCCAGAGAGGATCGGCGAGCGCGGCAGTGGCGAGGCCGACGACGTAGATGAGCAAGGACACGATTCCCTTAGCATCGCCCCCAACAGCGCGCTTCAGCGCGTGGTCTCGTCCATGCGCATTGATCAAGAGGCTCTGCAAGACGTAATACGCGATCGCCGGCGCCAGCAGCGAAGCCCCATAGACAATGGTCGGCCAGCGCGCCCCATGTGTGTCGCCAAGCCACGCCGTCGAGAACGGCATGAGCGAAAGAAAAAACAAGAGGACGATGTTGGCCCACAGGATCGCGCCATTCACACGCTCCGCCGCATACAAGAGGTGATGGTGATTGAGCCAATAGAGCGCGACGTAGATGAAACTTAGCGCGTAGCTCAAAAAGGTCGGCGTCGCGGCGGCCAGGTCTGGTAGCTCGTGACCCTGGGGCGCACGCAGTTCAAGCACCATGATCGTGATGATGATAGCGATGACCCCATCGCTGAAGGCAGTGTTCCCCGTCACGGCCTTTGAGACAACAGCGGCGTTTTGCTAAAGGAGTGTTTTGGCTCATCGTAATCCTTGAAGGGATACGCGATGAGACAGAGAACTGGGCCGAACGGATCGGCCGACAGGCACGTCAAAGAGATCAAGCGCCAGACGCGGTGCAAGTTTTCGGCTGAAGAGAAGATCCGGATCGTGCTCGACGGCCTGCGCGGAGAGAGTTCGATCTCCGAGCTTTGTCGGCGCGAAGGGATTGCCGAGAGCCTCTATTACAACTGGTCGAAGGACTTCCTGGAGGCCGGCAAGAAGCGCTTGTCGGGGGACACGGCGCGTCAGGCTACGCCCGGCGAAGTCGTCAGCTTGAAGCGTGAAGCTCGCGACCTGAAGGAGGTGCTCGCCGAGACCCTTCTGGAGAACCGCCTGCTCAAAAAAAGCATGATCGCGGATGGGGGCGACCCAGAATGAGATATCCCGCATCCGAAAAACTGGAGATCATCCGGCTCGTCGAGCAATCGAGCCTGCCGGTCAAACGCACGCTGGCGCAGCTTGGGGTCTCTCGCCCGACCTTCTATCGTTGGTACGACCTTTATCGTCGCTTCGGCGAAGTCGGCCTGGAAGACCGCACGTCCCATCCGGGGCGCATCTGGAACCGCATCCCCGATCACGTGCGCCGGGACATGCTGGAAATGGCGCTGGCGCGGCCGGAGCTCAGCCCGCGAGAGCTTGCGGTCACGTTCACGGATGAACGCTGCTACTTCGTCTCAGAGGCCAGTGTTTACAGGCTTCTGCGATCGCATGACCTCATCACCAGTCCGGCGTTCATCGTCATGAAAGCCGCCGATGAGTTTACCGACAAGACAACTGCGCCGAACCAGCTCTGGCAGACTGACTTCACGTACTTGAAAGTGATCGGCTGGGGATGGTTCTATCTCTCGACCATCCTGGACGACTTCTCGCGATACATCATCGCCTGGAAGCTCTGCACCGGCATGGCGGCGACTGACGTTCAGGATACGCTGAACCTGGCGCTCGAAGAAACCGGACTCGACCACGCCAATGTTGTGCATCGTCCGCGGCTCTTGTCTGACAATGGTCCCTGCTACATCTCGGGTGATCTGGCTGAGTATCTGGAAGACAAGGGCATGCCGCACACGCGCGGTGCGCCCTATCATCCCCAGACCCAGGGCAAGATCGAACGCTGGCATCAAACGCTCAAGAACCGCATCCTGCTTGAGAACTACTTCCTGCCCGGCGACCTCGAAGCGCACATCGCCGCGTTCGTCGGCCACTACAATCATCAGCGCTACCACGAGAGCCTGAACAACCTGACGCCCGCCGACGTCTACACCGGGCGCGGCCACACCATCCTGCTTGAACGTGAGAAGACGAAAAGGAAGACAATGAAACTACGGCGCTTGCAGCACGCCAGAGCCGCTGCTTAACTCAAACCAGATGAGCCGAACCTCCTGAACATCAGGCAGCCACAGGTCTCAAATTATCTGATGACGGACAGGTAGGTGACTTCGCCTCTCGGTGTAGGGCCGCTGAAAACTACGCGCTGAAGATATCCGGACAGCACGTTGCCATAGTAGAGTTCTGTATCGCTCTCAAATCCAAAGCGACCATAGTACCTCGGGTTGCCATAGACAACGCAACCAGCTGCCTTCATCGACATGAGCCTGTGAAGGCCGTCGCGGGCAAGAGCCTGGCCGACGCCCTTCTTCTGATGCTCTGGCCTGACTGACAGAGGTCCTAGGCCATACCAGTCGTCGATTTTTCCGTTGATTGCGACGGGTGAGAACGCTACGTGGCCGATTACTTCACCTCCCTGAATCGCAATCAGCGAAATGGTCAACGCCCCAGCAGCCCTCAACGCGTCAATGATCTTGCTCTCCGTTTGATCGCTGTGAGGCAAACCCTTGAAGGCCGACTCTGTAATGAAACGGATGATCGCAGCGTCCGAAGGACGCTCCTGTCTAATCTGCATATTGAAGAACCTATCAAAGAACCAAACTACGCGACCGATCATGGTACTGCGCTCAACGCAGTCGCGGACAGTTGCGGCTATGCGTCCCGTGAGTTCGAGACGATCAGCGGATTCTCGCAATCTCTAGCATGTATCGATGCTAGAGCAGGCCGGCAGATAAACGCAAGCTCTTCAAATGTCGCCTTCTGGGTGAATGACAGCCCAGACGATGCGGGCGGTCTTGTTGGCGTGCGCGGTTGCAGCCTGTCGAGCTGGTTTGCGTGCAAGGAGATCAACCAGGCGCGGATCGACGCTCTTAAGCTTGTTTTTGGCGTACCGGACAAGCGACATCATGCCGACGAACAACAATTTGCGTAAGTAGCGATCTCCCATCTTGGTGATGCGCCCGAGACGTTCTCTGCCTCCGCTGGAGTTCTGACGCAGGGTGAGGCCAAGCCAGGCGGCGAACTCGCGACCCGAGCGGAACTGACCGGGATCGGTGACTGATACCAGCCGCCACAAATCATGACGCGGTCGCCCACTTGCGCTGTGTGATGGAGGTGAGGCGGGCCGGCGTTGCGATGAGACTGTTCCAGGCGGTGCAGCAAGCATCGACGATGGCGTCGTAGGTCTCGTAGATTCGCAGCGCGAGATTGTTGGCGCGCAGGAACTCCCAGACGTTTTCGACCGGGTTCAACTCGGGCGCGTAGGGCGGCAGGTAGATGAGCGTGACATTGTTCGGCGGACGTATGGCGGTCGGGGAGTGCCAGCCGGCCCCGTCGATCACCAAGGCGGCGTGGGCGTCGGGAGCGATGCTGCGGCCGATTTCCTCAAGATGCAGGTTCATGGCCTCGGCGTTGACCTGAGGCAGCACCAGGGCGGCGCCGACGCCGCGTTCAGGACAGACCGCGCCGAACAGATAGGCCCATTCATAGCGGGTGTCGCGCCGGGCCCGCGGCCGCGAGCCGCGCTTGGCCCAGATGCGCGTCAGTGTTCCCTTCTGGCCGATGCGCGCTTCATCCTGGAACCAGATCTCCAGCGGCTTGTCTTGGGCTTCGGCTGGCAGCGCCGCCTTCACGAGGGCCGGGAACTTTTTTAAACGCCTCTTGCGCGGCTTCGTCGGCTTTGGGGTGGCGCGGGCGCACCGACAGCCGCGTGAAGTCGAGCTGCTTCAAGACCCGTTCGACCTGGCGCTCAGAGAGGTCGACGCCAAAGCGCACCTTGATCTCACCCTGAAGATCGACACAACGCCAGCGCACCATGCCGGTGACGGCGACATCAGGACCCTCCTCGACGAGTTCGGCCAGCTCGGCCTTCTGCTCCTCGCTCAACCGCGAGGGCCGGCCCGGCCGCTGCCGGTCGCTCAAGCCCTCGAGCCCTTCCTCATTGTAGCGGTGAACCCAATCGCGCAGCGTCTGGCGGTCCATCCCCGCCGCCGCAGCCGCCTCGGTCCGCGACGCCCCTTCCAGCACCAGCGCGAGCGCCAACAGACGCCGAGCCTGAGCCACGTCCTTCGACCGCCGCGCCGCCGCTCGCAACTCCCCGGCCGACAACTCGTCCCGCTCGATCGCAACCGCCATCGCCTCCCTCCATGCGACTCAATCGCTCGAAGGAATCACGCTCGCCTCGACCCGGGAATCCCCCCGAGTCAGAATTTAAGACGGCTGGTATGAGGCTGCGAGGGCAGAGGCCCCGATCGGTCCAATGCCGGGGATGGTCGCAAGCCGCCGCGACAGCCCATTGCTGCAATGCCAGCGCTGCAAGTCACGATCAATGCCCTGGATCCTGCTGTGCGTGTCGAATGCTTGCTGCGACAGCATCAGGACGGCCTTGGCCGCTTCCTCGGGTATCTCTAGCGCTTCACCATCGAGGATCTGTTTGGCGATGAGCAGGGCGCGCTCAAGCCCTCGTGGGATAGCTGTGACGCCGTTTTGATTGTAAAGCGACAGACACGGGCGGTCGCGGGGCAGGGCCTGTCGATTGCCGAATACCAGCGTTTGAACAGGCCATCGTCTCTCGTTCGATCGGAGCGCCGAGAGACTGATATGACAAAAATCGACGCGGCAATTTGCCGGCGCGATCTACGGTGTTGGTCGCTATCCTTGCCGTAAGTCCGCCGACAGCTTCCAGGCCATGACGATCTAACCTCGCCCGTCGTGCATGCACCGGTCAGGGACACGTTTGCTTGTCACGCCCATCAAGCGTCCGTCGCATGACCGCTCAAGGGGCCGAGGCTTCGGACCTTCGGTCCTGCAGGCCGCACCAACCCCTTGCGCGGTCACCGCTACGCTTGCTTTCCGGCCGCTCCTGAGGGGCGTCGCAAACGCGACCCCGGCGGGGCTGATCCCGCGGGATCACAAGGAAGATCATCATGGACCGCGCGTCCTTCGAACTCATCGGCAATGTCGGCAAGCTCGAGATCAAGCCGCTCAAAGGCGACAGACACCTCGCCATCGTTTCCCTCGCAACGTCCGAACGCTGGAAGGCCGAATCTGGCGACTGGAATGAAAAAACCTACTGGCATCGGGTTGCCGTCTTCGCGCCTGCAAAGGTCGCACTGATCGAGAAAGCCGTTCAGGTCGGCACCCGCCTCCGCCTTGTCGGACAGATCCGTCCCGGCTCCTGGGAAGATGAGCGTGGCCAGACCCGCTACTCCATCGAGTTCGTGGTGACCGGCCTTGGCGATGTCGAGATCCTCGCGCGCGGCAAGCCGAAAGCTGACGCTCCATCCGAGACCGACCTGGTCGGAGAAGGTGCGC
>CALMWO010000072.1 GCA_937873805.1 uncultured Hyphomonadaceae bacterium | reverse complement strand
TTCCTCAGCGGCACGAACCCGGCCGAGAGCTGGTGCGCCACCGCGCCGCCCAGAATGAACCCGCGCGCCTCGATACCCGCCACCTTGTCGATCTTCTGGCCGGCATAGGGCTGCACCAGCTCGTCCACCGCTTGCCGGAAGGCGCGCGGATTGCCCATCAGGGTGGTGACATCCCGGAACATGATCCCCGGCTTGGGGAAGTCCGGGATCGTGCGGATAGCGTCTTTCAGTTCCATGATAGTCCCTGCTCGGTTCGGATCAGAATTGCCGTGCGTCTGTGACTAGGCAATGTCGGATCGCGGCAATGTCCGTGTTTCCTTTTCCGCTGCCGCAATCCACGCCGCCATATGCGGCTCGGCGACCATGCGGTCGATATAGCCCTGCGCCTCGGCCGAGCGCGGGATGGCATAGGTCACGAAGCGGGTGATCACCGGCGCATACATGGCGTCGGCAACCGAGTATTCGCCAAAGAGAAATGGCCCGCCCGAACGCTTGAGCCAGCCGCTCCACAGCTCGTCGACTTTCGCCGCGTCGTCGAGGCCGGCAGGCGTCATGCGACCGGCGTCGGTGCGACGGCGTATGTTCATCGGCGCATCGTTGCGCAGGTTTGGAAAGCCGGAGTGCATGATAGAGGCGGCCGAACGGGCAAGCGCGCGATCGCTCGTTCCCTTCGGCCAGAGCGCGGGGTTCTGTTCAGCGGCCCATTCGCAGATCGCAAGGCTTTCCGCGATAACCACATCGCTCAACTCAAGCGCGGGCACGCGCGCGTTGGGAGAGATCGCGCCGAACACGGGCTTGCCACCGCCCATCTCCGGCAGTGCATGCAGCACCTCTTCAAAGGGGACGTTGCCGACGCGCAGCGCCAACCACGGCCGCATCGACCAGGACGAATAGTTCTTGTCGCCGATATGCAGACGCGGCTTGCTCATCATCCCCTCCACGTCACGTGTGCTGCCTGAGGCCAAACGCGACGAGCAGCGCCAGCACGATGAATACGACACCAACGCCGCGCTCGAACCATCTGCGGATATGCGGCTTGGCGAGAAAGCGCGACAGCGACCCGCCAAGGTGGGTGTACATCCATTGCACAGCCATATCGATAATGGTGCCAACCACGCCGATCACCAGCGTCTGGCTGAGCACATGGCCGCCGGCGTCAATGAACTGCGGCA
This sequence comes from uncultured Hyphomonadaceae bacterium, assembly GCA_937873805.1. GTDB lineage: Bacteria > Pseudomonadota > Alphaproteobacteria > Caulobacterales > Hyphomonadaceae > UBA7672. Next base: position 6,738 of record CALMWO010000072.1, on the reverse strand, counting down.
GCAGGGTGATAAACCAGATGATCGTCTTCGGATTGCCGAAGCCAAGCATCAACCCATCGAAGAACGCGCCCCTGCCAACGGCGATCACCGGCGCCGGCTGGCTCGCATCGACCGGGACATGCGCCTTGAAAGACCGGATCAACGCCAGCGTGCCGATAAGCGCAAGATAACCAGCGCCCACCCACTTCAGCACGAAGAACGCCAGCGGCGAGGTCGCGATAAGGCCGGCCAGTCCAAGCGCGGTGAGCGCGAAATAGACGACGTTGGCGACCTGAATGCCGAACCCGGCCATGATGCCGGCGCGATGCCCGCGCAGGGCCGCTTGCGACATGATGAACATGACGTTGGGGCCGGGTGCGAGGCTGACCAGCGTGGTCATCCCGATGAACAACAAGAGGTTGTCGGGCATTAAACTCTCTTCCCCGCCGCGCCCGGGATGTGGGAGTACCCCTCCGTTTCCGTCAAGTCCTCAACACCCGGCCGGCAACCGCCTCAAGCTTCTTCACCAGCATGGGATCGCGGAATTGCAGGGCTGTGATGATCGCGTGGTCCAGGCACGCATCAATGCCATCGGGGTCTGGCGTTCTCGGGGTTGCCGCCAGCCGCTTTGCGATACTGCCGACGAGCGCCGATGCGCGGGCGGCGTTACCATGCAGAACCTTGAGTACGTCGGTCACGGACACCGCGGCGACCTCCTCGTGCCAACAATCATAGTCCGTCACCATTGCCACGGTCGCGTAGGGCAACTCCGCTTCGCGCGCGAGCTTGGCTTCAGGCATGTTCGTCATGCCGATCACGGCGCATCCCCATGAACGATAGAGCTTGGACTCGGCCAGCGAGGAGAACTGCGGACCTTCCATCGCGAGATAGGTTCCGCCCTTGTGTGTTGTAATGCCGAGCGCTGCGGATTCCTCAGCGGCAAACCCTGCGATGCGTGAGGATACTGGATGCGCCATGGACACGTGCGCCACGACGCCTTCGCCGAAGAAGCTTTTCTCGCGTGCGAAAGTGCGATCGATGAACTGGTCGACGATGACGAAGTCACCCGGTGCGAATCCCTCCTTCAACGAACCGCATGCGGACAGGGACAGCAGATCCGTACACCCTGCCCGTTTCATCACATCGATGTTGGCGCGATAGTTCAGTTGCGTCGGCCCGAGCCGATGGCCTCGCCCATGCCGCGGCAGGAACACCAGGTCCACGCCATGCAGCGTGCCACGATAGACCTGATCCGACGGCACGCCCCAAGGAGACGTCACCGTCTCCCATCGACCACCCTCGATGCCGGGTATCTGATAAAGGCCGGAGCCGCCGATGATGCCGAGTGTCCAGTTGGTCATGGGCGTAACGTAGACTGTCGCCCGCAAATGGGAAATCCGGGGGAGCCTAGAAGCGTTTGCGCATGAAGGTCGGCGTCGGCGTCAGCGGGTTCACGGTGTGCAGCGTGACGTCATCGGCCAGCTCGTATCCAAGCGACGCCCAGAACGCGACGAGGCGCGGTTGATCATGCCGCACGCCAAGTTGCGCTCCGGCAAAGCCTCTAACACGCACTTCGTTCTCCAGCGTTTCCACCAGCGGACCGCCCAACCCCGTCTTGCGGTGCGACTTCAGTATACCGACACGCTTGATCTCGACCCATTCGCGTGGATCGCTTGGCGGTCCGGGCACGGGATAAAAGCGGCCGCCGCCGACGGGCGCTTCGCCCTCGAACACGATCGCCCCGCCGCCGCGCTCCAGCTGGCGCGCAATGGACTCGGCGGTCTCCCGGTACGCGCTGGAGTTGCTGGCCACCGTTCCGGTCCAGCAGCGCAACATCACGTCCAGTAGCAACGCACCGTCATCAGGCCGCGCCAGTCGGATGTGAAACCCGGGAGGAAGATGGATCGTCATCCGCATCACCCCGAAATCAAAACCGGGATCCGCTCAAACCGACAGCCCGACGGTTGCGCGGATCCCGGTATACGCCTTGCGGCGTATCGCAAAAGGCTCCGGACGCTGGGTCACGGTGTGGCGGAGCCTGATTGTCGGGAATTGAACGGGTGAAGAGGCATTTCCCGCCGCGAGTTATCGCGGCGGGATGATGCGGGTGTGGCTCTAGTGTTCGATGTTCCGCCAGAGCGCCTTGTAGGACAGGAACACAAGGACCGAGAGCAGAAGCAGGAACGGGATCACCGCTGCGCCCATCTGCTTGCGAGCGACCGCTTTCGGATCGCTGGCCCAGGCGAAGAAGGTGGCCACGTCGTGCGCCATCTGCTCCTTGGTCGTCGGCGTGCCATCGTCGAAGGTGACGTTGGCGTTCTCGAGCGGCCAGGCCATGGCGAGGAAGCCACCCGGCGGCTTGAGACGCGGATCTCCAGACCAGCTGGCAGCCGTGTCACCGCCGAAATAGGCGTTGTAGTGCTGGCCCGAAGCAACCGTCAGGCCGGCCGGCGGCGTGTGGTAGCCCATCATCAACGAGTAGACGTAGCCAGCGCCGCCATGGCGGGCCTTGGCGATGACCGACAGATCCGGCGGAAGCGCGCCGCCATTGATCACGCGGGCAGCCACGTCGTTGGCGTAGGGGCCAACGATGCGGTCAGACGTTTTCGCAGGCATTTTAACTGCATCGCCCGAATCCGGATCGACGCTCGGGATCTGGTTCACGAAGGTTGCCGCGATCTGCTTCACGACAGGGTTGTCGTTCGGGTTCGGATAGCGCGCGTCGTAGAACGGGCCACCCTGCTCGCCGAGATTGCGGAACGACAGCAGTTTCATGCCGTGGCAGCTTGAGCATACCTCAGCGAACACCTTGAAGCCGCGCTGCAGCTGGTTCTGGTCGAACGTGCCGAAGTAGTCCTCGTGCGGCCAGCCGCCTTTGGGCTCCAGCAGTTCATGACCACCGCCACCAGCGGCGTGTTCAGCTTCACCACCAGCAGCCGGAGCGCCATGCTCCTGCGCCAGGACCGGAAGTGCGATGGCGCTGACCGCAAGAGCGGCAAGACCAGCGAGAGCGAGTTTCGCGAGACGCATATCCCTCTCCCTACTCAGCAGCCACAGCGGCGGCGGGCGCCGAGCCGTGTTTCTTGCGGACGCTGTCCGCGATCGAGGCCGGCCTGGGCTTCGGCTTCTCGATGACGCCGAGCAGCGGCAGGAGAACCAGGAAGTACAGGAAGTAATACGCGCCCAGAATCTGGGAGAGCCACAGCCACTTGAAGCCGGTCGACTGGATCTCGATCGCGGCGCCGGCAGTCGGCGGCAGGCTGTCGAGCTTCGACTTGGCGGCAGCGTAATCGTCGAAAATTTCGCGCTGCGGCTGGCCGTTGGTGTTGTTGTAAGTCAGTGCGAGCTGGTCAGCCTGCGTCTTGAAGACGAGCTTGTCCGGGTCGTTGGCGCCGCAGAAACCGAGGCCGACGCACGCGAACACGAACACCACGAAGATCGAGCGGGCGAACGGACGGTAGCGCATCGAGCGGACCTTCGACGTGTCCAGCCACGGCAGCACGAACAGGATGCCGATGGCGCCGAACATCGCGATGACGCCGAGCAACTTCGCTTCGATCGGGCCAATGTCGAACGTGATGGCGCGAAGGATCGCGTAGAACGGCAGCAGGTACCATTCCGGCACGATGTGAGCCGGTGTCTGCAGCGGGTTCGCCTCGATCGAGTTGTCGGCGTGGCCGAGCGCGTTCGGGAAGTAGAACACGAACAGGGCGAACAGGATCAGGAAGACGATGATCGCGAAGCCGTCCTTCACCGTGTAGTACGGGTGGAACGGAACCGTGTCCTTCTTGACGTCCTTCACCGAAACGCCGGTCGGGTTGTTGTTGCCCGGAACGTGCAGCGCCCAGATGTGCAGGACAACGATGCCGGCAATCACGAATGGCAGCAGGTAGTGCAGCGAGAAGAAGCGGTTGAGCGTCGCATCGCCGATCGCCGGACCGCCCATCAGGTAGGTCTTGACGGGCTCGCCGACCAGCGGGATCGCGCCGATCAGGTTGGTGATAACGGCCGAGCCGTGGAACGACATCTGGCCCCAGGGCAGCACGTAGCCCATGAACGCCGTCGCCATCATCAGGAAGTAGATCACGACGCCGAGGATCCAGATGACCTCGCGCGGGTTCTTGTACGAGCCGTAGTACATGCCGCGGAACATGTGGATGTAGACGGCGAGGAAGAACATCGACGCGCCGTTGGCGTGGATGTTGCGGATCAGCCAGCCGAAGTCGACGTCCCGCATGATGCGCTCGACCGAGGCGAACGCCATCTGCGTGTTGGCCACATAGTGCATGGCCAGCACGATACCGGTGACGATCTGGATGACGAGGCAGACGGCGAGGATGCCGCCGAACGTCCACCAGTAGTTGAGGTTCTTCGGCGTCGGGAAGTCCATAAGGTCCGCGCCGAAACGGATGATGGGCAAACGCTCATCCATCCATTTGGTGAAACCGGACTTCGGTTCGTAGGTTGATGGTCCGCTCATGAGCCCCTTCCCCTACTACAACGAGATCTTGATCATGGATGGCGACGAATATTCGTATTTCGGGATCGCCAGGTTCTTCGGCGCCGGTCCCTTACGAATGCGTCCCGAGGTGTCGTAGTGCGAGCCGTGGCACGGGCAGTACCAGCCGCCGAACTCGCCGACAGAACCCTGCGCAGGACCGACGGGCACGCAACCGAGGTGGGTGCAGGTGCCGGAGGTCACCAGGATCGCCGGGTTGAGATTGCCATCCAGACCTTTGACGAGACGACTGTCGTCCGTTGCCGGATCGCGAAGCTGGGCGGTGTCGCCGGCCTTGGCCGAGGCGATCTCCGCGGGCGTGCGGTGACGGATGAAGAAGGGCTGGCCGCCGATCAGCACGCGGATCTCGCTGCCGAGCGGAACCTTGGAGACATCGACATCAGCGGCCGAGAGGGCGCGGGTGTCAGCTGCCGGAGCGAGCTGTTGCACGAACGGCCAGGCCACTGCGGCTACGCCGCCAGCGGCCACCGTTGCGGCGGCAATGTGAATGAAATCGCGGCGCGTTTCGCCGGCAGGGACGCCCGTGGTTGTAGCGGCCTTTGAACCGTGTTCCGACACACGAGTCTCCCATGCTATCCGGAGCGTTGGACGCCTTATTACCGCCGCGTTGGGAGTCCCCTACGTGGCGAGGTGTCGCAAGAAAGCCCCCTGCGTAGCGGAACCGTCTAAAGTGCGACTCGCTCTCTATCAACCGGATATCCCTCAGAATCTTGGGGCAAGCCTACGGTTAGCGGCGTGCCTTGGCGTCGCAGTCGACATTATCGAGCCGTGCGGCTTCCCTTTGACCGACAAAGCGCTGCGCCGAACAGCGATGGACTATGGGGAAAACGTCGAAATCGTCCGCCATGACGGTTGGTCGGCCTTCCTCGAATCAAGAAGCGGATCTTCCGGGCGCCTGATCCTTTTTACGACCAAGGGCGCCACGACACTTCAGACTCAGGCCTTCGAACCGGGCGATACGCTGCTGTTCGGGCGCGAATCTGCCGGCGTGCCGGATGACGTTCATGCCGCAGCAGACGCCCGTGTGCGAATCGCCCTCACCCCGAATACCCGGTCATTGAACGTCGCAATGTCGGCCGGGATCGCGCTCTGGGAGGCCCTGCGCCAGACGGCGCAGCTTCCGCGCGGCTAGCTTCCGGCCAGATAGCCCTCGGCGCCGCAGGTCGTGATGACTTCCCGTGCAACCGCGGAAAGCTTGGCTTTCTGCTGGCTGGAAAGCTCCTCGATCATCTTCTCGGTCTCGGAATCTTCGCCCTGAGCGCCCAGCACGATGATGTCGAACAACTCCTTGTCGAGCTTCTCGTCCGAAGTTCTTGCGAAACATTCGCAAACCTCGACGGTTTCGCCTTCGGCGATGCACTGCTCGGTGATCACCTTCTTGCCGACCTCGTTCTGGCTGCAGGCAGCCAGCCCAAGTGTTACAAGTGCGAGAAGTGCGAGGCGCGCCATTGCGGGCTTCTACCTGTCCCCGAGTGAAAACGCGGCGCTTCTAGCTCCCGCCGCTGCGCTCAACAATCCCGCCAGTTGGGACCGCTAGTTAGGTGTGTCGCATTCCAGCTGCCGGGCCGCGACAAGGCTCGGATGCTCGAAACGCTCATTATAGGGAAGCGACAGCATGATCGCATCCGCTTCGTCTTCCTTACCCTGCGCCTGCAGAAGCAGGGCCTGCTGGATCTTTGGATTGATCTCGCCGGCCGCCAACAATTCATCGACCTTGGTCGCCTGGCACTCGCAATGAGCAGGTTCGCCCCCGCCATCCACGCAGAGCTTTGCCAGCTCGACATGGTCAGCGCTCGGCGGTGGCGCGCTCTCGCCGCAAGCGGATACCGCAAACACTATCGCCGCCAGAGCCAGGACACGCGCCATCAGTAACCCCTGCCAGTCATTACCGACCGCTTCGGTTGGAGCCTAATCAGCTTTGACGGGCCGAGAAACCTGAAATGTCTGCAACCGCGACTCGCCTGCGAAAATGCGCCCTGTTGCAGCGAACGGCCCGTACCGGCTAGCTAACGGCCATGTCACAGACCCCTGCACGCGACGACGCATCGAAGCTTGAAGAGCGGAAGGCCCGCGCCTTCGCCTGGTTCCAGACGCTTCAGGCCGACATCATCGCACGCTTCGAAGCCCTGGAAGATGCCGCCGCGCCGCCTCTTTATAAGGGTGCGGCCGGACGGTTCGAGAAGACCCCGTGGAAGCGCGGCGACGGAACCGAGGACCTTGGCGGTGGTACGATGGCGGTC
>CALMWO010000071.1 GCA_937873805.1 uncultured Hyphomonadaceae bacterium | reverse complement strand
GCGCAGGATCGAGGACGCGGCGGACACCGCGAGCGTGGATGAGGCAATTGCCGATCCTAGATCAAGGATGAACTGTAGTGCGGACGACATGGACGGCCTTCCGGGCGGAGCAGTTGAAGCCGCTGGCGCGATGGCGTTGCTCGTGGCTTTGGGCGATAGCATCAAAGATTAAGATTTAAGCATCGCTCGCTTAGCGGACCGTCCTACCCTCTGCTGGCCCTGCGCGCGGCGTGAATCCTGAACTTGGTGCGGCGCTGGTGCAACTTTTCGCGGGTTTCAGCTAGAACCCGCAGCGCATACGGGGGCAGCTTGCCGGGCCGGAGGACGACCTCGTAGCCGAGCGTCTGAGCCCATTCGATGAACGTTTGGGCGTTCGGGATCTTCGACGGGTCGTCTTTCTCGAACTTCGCGAGGAAATCACCGGCGATGCCAGCCACGTCCTCGACCTCGCGGATGATCAGACCGAGGTTTTCACGGCGTTGGCGCAGGAACAGGCGCGCATCCTCGAAGTTTTCAACTGCAATATCGGCATAGTCCGGGCCGCGCCCCGAAGTCTGGGGGATATGGCTCTTGGGCGTGAGGCACAGCTTGACCTCGCAACCCTCACGAGGGCAACCGCAGAGTACGCGATCCTGTTCGGCCGCTAGGATGATCCAGCCGAGGCGTTGCAGTTGCCGGAGAAAGAACTGATCGAGCCCCATTAGAATCCCTCGATCTCGTGTTGTTTCTTCAAGTCCCAGAAGCGTCCGGTGGCGTCGTGGAAGCCTATTTCGGCGGTTGCGAGGCGACCGTGGCGGTTTTTGCGCACGATCAATTCCATCACGTTCTGGACGGCTGAGATATCGGCCTGCCACTCCGTCTTGGCCTGATCTGTCACCTGCCCGTTCTTATCTAGGCGCGGCCCTTGCCGCTGCAACCAGTAGCCTTCGCGGTGGCAGAACACGACCTGATCGGCGTCGTTCTCGAACTGGCCCGTCTCCTTGATATCGCTCAACTGAGGCCGCTTGTCCTCACGACCGCCAATGTCGCGGGAAAGCTGGCACAGTGCGACGACAGGAACCTCCAGCATGCCTGCCATTTGCTTCAGACCGATGGAAACTTCGGTCATCTGCTCATAGCGGCCCTTCCCCTGCCCGCGCACAAGCTGAGCGTAGTCAATCACGACCAGCGCAGGCTTGCCGGACTTGAAGTCCAGCCCCGCCCTGCTGACCGCGGCATGAATTGCAGGGATATCCCGTATATGCCGCGGAATAATCCGCATGGTGCCCTGCGAAACCTTGGTGGTCGCCTCGATCCACTTGCGGAAGCTGTCCTCTGTCATCGTCGCCGGGTCGCGGAGATCGGTATAAGGGACACGGGAGATGGCCGAGGCCATGCGGGTTGCAAGCTCTTGGCGGGTCATTTCGAGCGAAACGAACGCAACACCATCGCCCCGATAGGCCACATTCGACGCGATTTCGAGCGCCAGAGAGGTCTTGCCCATCGAGGTTGCGCCAGCGATGAGACACAGATCGCCCGGCGCCAGGCCACGGATGATGCCATCCAGCACCCCTACCCCGGTCTTCAGGAACGCTGAGTGTCCTTGATACGCAGCCACGGCTTGCTCTGTCGCCTCGACCATCGCCTTGGCGAGCGAATATGAACTCTCGTCACTCGCACCTTCGGGAAGCCCCTGAAGCGAGTGTAGGATCGCCAACTTGACTGTCTGGCTGTCCTCACCCGTCTGGAGGCGACTATCGGCCTCAGCGGCGATCTGGTGAAGCGTACGACGTGCTGCCGCCTCCACAATCAGCTTCGCATACTCTCGCGCGGCTGGAACCATCGCGGCGCCTGCCAGCCGCATGAGATACGCCGGGCCGCCGAGGGCGCGGAGCCCTTCGTCCGTCTCAAGGTCTAACTTCATGGTGATCGGTGAAGCCAGATGCCCCTTGCGGATGCGGCTGGTGGCGATCTCGAATATGCGTCGGTGGACCGGATCGGCAAAGAACTCAGGCTGCAACACGTCACCAACCTGATCCAAGACCCGGTTCTCGACCAGTAGCGCCCCGAGAACCGCCTGTTCCGCCTCGACGTTGTGGAAGGTCATTGGCGCGCCTCGGACATGGGATAGTTCATTCATTCGGCGGCCCTCATATCAAACTCATCTGCTCCGCCATTGTCACCGTCGCTGGCGGCAACCAGATCCAAGGGCCGGAGGCCGTGGGCATCTGCGAGAGTGCGCCACGCATGTCCCGCTGCCAGACTGAAAACTCCGTTGCCGAGCAGGCGCAGAGCGCGTGACCGGGAGGCCATCCCATCAACCATTCTACGAAGTTCGGATTCAGCCGCCGCTTGCGCCAGTTGCCCTGCCTCGTCCAGCGCGACAAGCTGCTGCGCGCGACGTGCAATGTCACCGAACGCAACAGATGGCGCGAGGCCGGGCGCCATTGTGAGGACGGCAGACCACGCTGCACCGTCACCGGGTCCGGGCGGGAAAAGACAAGGGCGATGTCCGCCAATGCCAGTTGCTTCCCTCTCTCGCCCCTCTCGATCGCCGCTTCCCTTGTCGCTTGCGCCCCCTTCGTATCCTGAGCCGCCGCTGGCGTCGGCCATTGTGCCGCCTGCGCTGGAAGTGGAATCCCGCCCGCCCCGAAACTCTGGTTCGGACCGCCCTTTTCCGCGTCCGATGCCCGAGGCGTCCCCCACAGTTTCGCCTGACCTGACAGTTTCGGCTCGCGCTGGCTGTTCGCCCCGCCCGTCACGGCCTTGGCGGTGGGCCATAGGATCGACGATAGCGCTAAACTGCTCGGCGGGTTCTCCCGTGCCATAGTGCGTTCGGCATACTCCACTGTTCCCCGAGAATGGTTCACGTCCCCGCACGTCGCAGTGGGCCACCATGAAGATGCGGAGGCGCTCATGCGGCGCGCCAGTTTCAGCCGCCGAGAATAGGCCAACCGCAGGCGTGAAGCCCATGTCCCAAAGTGCTCGCAGCACGGTTTCGAGGCCGAGGGTGACGTGCCCGGCGACGTTTTCGAGGAAGACCCATGTGGGGCCGATTTCGCGGATGACACGGGCAACGTCAGGCCAGAGGTGGCGCTCGTCATCTTCGCCGCGCCGCTGTCCTGCCTGGCTGAAAGGCTGACAGGGGTATCCGGCAAGGATGGTGTCGATCGCCCCGCGGAAGGGTCTTCCGTCGAAGGTGGTGAGGTCGTCCCAAATCGGGGCTGGCGCGAAGTATCCGGCGCGCTGCGCTGCGATGATGACAGACCGGGGGTATTCCTCCCACTCGACATAGCATCTAGTGTGAAATCCGGGCTCTGCGAGCATGAGGCCCATATCCAAGCCTCCGCCGCCTGCGCAGAGGGACAGTCCGTGTGTGGGACGTAGCACCATGTCACCGCACCACCTCGCCCCAAGGCTCAGATCGCCGATGCCCGCCGTAGTGACGATATGGCTCAGGTGCGGCGCGCTCGGTCCACCGCTCGTCCGTCAGCCAGCCTTGCGCCCACTTGATGTGCTGCGGATCCGTGTTCGCCGTCGCATCGGCGTACCGCTCCGCTCCGGCGATTATGTCCTCCGGCTTGGCACCAGCGGCCACGGCGCGCTCGAAGTTCCGCCGCGCCTGAACCTTTCCAGCCTTCTTTGGGTAAGCCTTCCAGAACGTCTCGAAGTGATCTTCTGTCTTCTTCTCAGGTTTAGGTGGTGCGCTTGTTGAGGTGTCACTTGCTGAGAATAAATCACCCTCGCGCGCTACTGACGGTTCTATACTGACAGTTACTGATGGTTTGGGTGACATGGGTGTCACATCAGATATGACGTGGGTGTCATATCTGGGTGCATCAAATGTCATATCGGCCTTTTCGTCAGGTGGTGACATAATGTCACTTCGCCATGTCTCAGATCGTGTCAGAGTGTAGAGATTGGTCTTCACGGGAGAGGCGTTTCGGCGCACCAAGACGATGCCCATTTTCTCCATTTCACGGATGCAGCGGATCACCTGTCGATCTGAAAGTCGGGCGCGCTTTGCCAGATCGGTTACGCCTCTGAAGCATGTTCGAGATGTTTCATCGGAGCTGTCAGCGAGAGCGAGCAGGACCAAAAGCGAACCGCCTTCGACCGGCGCATGGTCCCAGACCTCAGTCATAATCTTGATGCTCATTTGCCCCTCGCGATGTTCTTGATCCGGCCTTCTTGCCGGTAGATTTCGACCTCGCGCCGCACGTCCGCGACGCTACATTCCAGCTTGATTGCGATGTCCTCGACGCCGAAGCCTTGGCCTAGCAGCGTGCGTACCTGCACCATCCAGGTTGTGTTCTGGTGAGGCGTCATTCTGCGGCCTCTGCGAATTTCTCGGTTTCGTTGCCCCAGACCGTCCAGCCCGGCCGAGACTGGCGAGCGAACAGTTCTAGATATGGCCCTGCGACAAGCGCCTCGATCCGCGTGTGCGTCTCGTCAGGCTTGCGGGAATGCTCACGGCGTGGCGCTTCGATGATCTGGCGAACACCCTTGCTGATCCGGCGCGGCTTGCCTGTGGTGAACATCAGGCAGACCTCAGCCTGCTTTCGCGTCCAGTAGCCCATGCCGATGCGGTGCGTCGTCTCTGGCGGAAAGAAGCCAAACTGCGGCGACTTCAGAGTCGTCTTTGCCCAGATGAAAGCCAGTGTCTTGAACTTGAAGCCCCATGCGCAGCCAAGGTCGATTGCTTCATCAAGGTGCGAGTCTACCGCCCACATGAACAGAGCGCAGTCCTTGGCCGCCAGATCGGCCACAGGCATCGCGACCAGATCACCATGCGTCATCGTGTGGTAATGATCGACCTCCGTCCTGTGCGGCGTCGTGCGCTTCTTACCGTAGGTCAGGAACGACCACGGCGGGTCAGCGAGGATGGCGCCGTACTTGCCCTCTGGAAGCGTCATTTGCGCCTCTTGAGCGTGAGTTCAAAGCCGAGTGCGTTAACGACCGCGCGAAGGTTGCCGATTGTTGGCTGCGTTGCTCCGCTGAACCATTGCGCCATCGTAACTGCGGGGATTCCTGTTGAAGCAGACAGATTCTCCATTGTCAGGTTCTCGCCTGCACTGAACTCAGCGATCCAAATGACCATCGGGTCGATGCCACTTGCTAATTTGCGGCGGCGAGCGTGCCGCCTATGATCGTGGAGACGGGCGTCTTTCATTTCTGCCCCGCAAACAGGCCGCCGACCGTAGTCATCTGGTGCGAGCGGGATTCCATCGAACATGCGAAGTCGAACAAGGCTGCGGCGTCGGCTTGGTTGTCGTCAGCCACGTCCCATCCGAGTAGGACACAGCGCGCAATCACTTGAGCCTTGATCGCACCCTTGGCGGCGGCCTTCGTCCTGCCCGGAAAATCTCGTGCTGTGAGCGCCTTCCCAAGGAAGTGCCGTCTTACACTGTTCGGCATGTAGATTGCCGTCCTGACGCCCCTGAGCGAAGCCTGAGCCCGTGCGCAGATGGCAAGGCCGATCAGATCAGGGTTTCCATACCCGCCTGCCGCTGTACCTTCGACCGCCAGCAGGTCTGGCTGATACTTCGTGATCGCATGATCGACCAATCGGAGCATCCGGGCAAAGCGAACGTCCCATTCCGCCTTGCCGAGATTCACCGTCCAACAATGAGGTTTTCCCCCGGCCACGCCAAAAGCGCAGCCGGTGGCAATCGCGGTATCCAGAGCCAAAACTCTGAGGCTCATTCCGCCGCCTCAGACACTTCGTCCAAGTGGCGCTCGAAGTCGTCATCGTCCGCGTCGAGTTCGGAATCTGTCTCGTCGTCCGTCTCGTCATCGTCGGGGTCGCTGTCTTCGTCCGGGTCGGCCTGAGATTCGCCCGCCTGCGTCGAAGCGGTCTCAAACATGTCGGGCGTTTTCTGAGAGTTCCAGTGACCGTCCATCATGTTCAGCAGCGGATGGAGCGAGCGCAGAATATCGTCGCGCTTGTCCGGTTCCTGCTTGTCAAGCATACGCACGAAGGCGAAGGCCCGCTTGTGCAGTCCGGTCAGTTCGAGAAGCGACCCGATCTCCTCGCGGTCCTCCCCTGCCCCGGAGGCACGTTCTGCCTCGTTGGAGCCAACACGGCGCATGACGCCGATGATCTTGTCGGTGTGAGTTGCAATATCCACGGATATCCTCCTGTGTGGAATGATCGCCATCATCTCGCTTCTGGCTAGAGCGCCTGAGTGCTCGCATTCGCCGTCATATGACCCCACCAGAGGCAGCAGCATGCGAGCGGAGCGGCTTCAGCGCGCAGCCGTCGGAAGGCCCTCGGTGGGTGTGGGAAAGAAGTCCTCTGGTCCCAAGGCGATTGCATGCTGGCGGGCTGCCGCCAGCACGTCTGGTTTGTGTTCATCCGGGATCGAACCCCTGTCCTTCCAGCTTTTGACGGTCGAATAGGGTTTGCCGGTTGCGCGTGAGAGGGAGACAAGACTGCCAAACCGCGACACTATCTGATCTACATAGCTCATAGCAGCGCAATTTCAGCTATTTTTTTCCGTAATGCAAGCGCATCGTGCGCTTTACAGTTAGCGCACGTTGCGCTAAACATGAGCCCGCCAGAAGTGGGGAAATCGAATGCGACCGATCATCTGGAATGACCTTGATTTGCTGGCCCGCAAGATCGCGGCGCTACACGAGGAAGACCGCCTGCCAGCAGTGGACAGCATCATCTCTCGGGCGCGCTATGCAGACGCCTACCGGAAGCGTCACGGTCGCATTCATGAGGCGTGGGGCAACGGCAGCATCATGCAGGTGATCGGCATGGATGGCCCACTGCCGCCGACGTACCGCTCCAACGATCCGGCCTATCTCCGCGCAATGGCTCTGGTCTGTACGATCTTCGCTGAGCGCGCCGAAGGCCACAAAATCAAAGAGGCCGCATGATGGTTATGTCCTACATCACCAGCGACCGCGCGCTTGAGTATGCCCGCCAGACGGTTGACGCCCCGAAGGGCAGCATTCCCGATCAGGAGTTGGCCCGTGCCTGCGAATACATGGTCCTCGTGGGTTCGCCGGTCGACAAGGAGCAAGCCGAACGTTGCCTTGAAGCAATGACGCATGAAGCGCTCACCAGCCATAGCGCGCTGAGCGATGCTTCCGACTTCGTGATCGACACATGGACCGAGCGCCTTGTCGGCCTCATGGCGATCGGCGCGCTGATCTGGATCTACGTCAAGGTGGCGCTATGACCGCCGCCGCAGAGCAGGCGCTTATCGCCAAGTGGCGCAAGGGCCAGAACGTCGGTCCCGAAGATCACGTCACCACCATCGACGATCTGGACGAACTAGAAGGCTTCCGCAGCCAGCTTGCCGCGAGCAACAGCCTCACGACGGACCTCATGCAAGCCATCCAGAGACGCAAGGCGCAGATCGAGCGCCAGCACCGCTAACCCGCTGGTCGGGGGCTTTTTGAAAGGATGAATGGAATGGCAAAGATCAATAAACTAACCCCAGAGCAAGAGGCAGATCTGTCTGCAACGCGCGACAAGTGGCTGGCTATTGGGCTTTCAACCGCACCGATTGATCGCGAGGCGTCCAAAGCCGCCGTGGCAAAGATGTACGAATGCGCCGGGGTTCCAGCGCCAAATGTTTTCATTTTTCTAGACAGCCCGCGCCAAGGCGCGATTGCGGCGGCCCTACTGAAAGACAGTAAGTTGGGGGATCAGGTCAGGGCTCAGGTCTGGGCTCAGGTCTGGGCTCAGGTCGGGGATCAGGTCTCGGCTCAGGTCTGGGCTCAGGTCTGGGATCAGGTCTGGGATCAGGTCTGGGATCAGGTCTGGGCTCAGGTCGGGGATCAGGTCTCGGCTCAGGTCGGGGATCAGGTCAGGGCTCAGGTCAGGGCTCAGGTCGGGGATCAGGTCTCGGCTCAGGTCGGGGCTCAGGTCGGGGATCAGGTCTGGGCTCAGGTCGGGGATCAG
>CALMWO010000070.1 GCA_937873805.1 uncultured Hyphomonadaceae bacterium | reverse complement strand
CTTGCCAAAGATCGGCTCGCCCACCGAACGCAGCGCCTGCGCGAAATCATCCATCGAATGATTGGCCGGCACATAGCCCGCCTCGAAGTGAACTTCCGACACGCGCTTGTAGTCGCGCTCAAGGAAACCCTTCAGGATCTCCGCGAGGAAAATCCGCTCCGGCATCGCGATCCGGCCCATGATGCCGAAATCCACCAGGACCAGCCGCCCGTCCGGCGCGAGGATCATGTTCCCCTCATGCAGGTCCGCATGGAAAAAACCATGATCCAGCGCGCACGCCAGAAACCCGCGCGTGATCCGGTTGGCCAGATCGATGCGGTCCGCGCTGCCGATTGCGCCCGGATCGGTCAGCGACCGCCCCTCGATCCACTCCGTCACCAGCACGCGCTGGCTCGTCCGCTCCCAATCGACCTTCGGCGCATAGACATAATTGTCCAGCGCCGCGATCTCGCCGAATTCTGAAGCGGCGCCCGCTTCGAACCGCAGGTCCATCTCACGCGTCAGCGACCGCGCCATCGTGTCGATGAACGCCGCCGGCTCCATCCGCTTCACATCCGGCGGGCCGTTTTTCTGCGCTGAATACGCGATGCGCTTCATCGCGCGCAGCTCAAGCTCCATCGTCCGCTCGATGCCCGGCCGCAGGATTTTCACCGCACGCGGACCCGTCGGCGTCTCCAGCCGGTGAACCTGCGCAATCGACGCCGCCGCCACGGAATCGCCCAGCCCCGCAAACAGCCTGTCCGCATCCGCGCCGAACTCAGACCGCAGCGTCTTGATCGCCAGCGCCTTGGGGAAGGGCGGCACAGAATCCTTCAGCCGCGACAGGTCATTCGCCGCCTGCACGCCGATCACATCCGGCCGCGTCGCCATGAACTGGCCGAGCTTGATCCACGCCGGGCCCAGCTTTTCCAGCGCATTGGCAAACCGCTGTCCCGGCCGGCCCTTGCCGCCGCCGCCCGGCAACATGCGCAGGAAGCCGCCCGCAAACTTCGCCGCCCATGGCAGGCGCGAACGATAATCGTCGGGAATGACAACGTCGTTCCGCAGCATGACAGCGCCCGCGCGGGCGAGGCGCATATAGTCGGAGAGCGCTTCGAACATCGCCCTACACCGCCCATCCTGTGTGAAGCGCAGCGATGCCGGCTGAATAGTTCTGGTAGCCAACCTGAGAGAAACCGGCCGCCCGGATGCGCGCCGCGAAATCATCCTGGTTCGGGAAGCGCCTGATGCTCTCGATCAGGTATTGATAGCTCGCGCGGTCCCCCGTCACGAACTCGCCCATCTTCGGGATCACCGAGAACGAATACTTGTCATACGCATCCTGCAGCATGCGATGCGTCATGTGCGAGAACTCAAGGCAGGCAAACCGCCCGCCCGGTTTCAGCACCCGCCGGAATTCCGACAGCGCCTTGTCGATCTCCACGACATTGCGGATGCCGAAGGAAATCGTCACCGCGTCCGCCGAACGATCCGGGAAGGGCAGCGCGGCGGCGTCGCACGCAACGCGCGGCATGTTCTTGTCGGTCGGCTTGATGCCGGCCACCAGCATGGCTTCGTTGATGTCCGACACGAACGTCATCGTTTCGGCGTCGGATTTCCGCCTGCGGCCAACATCGTTGGCGCGCTTCTGGAACGCCCGCGCAACGTCGCCCGTGCCGCCAGCAACATCCACCAGCACTTCGCCCGGCTGCGGATTGAGCCACGCAATCATGTTGGCCTTCCACACCCGGTGGACGCCGGCCGACATGAGGTCATTCATCAGGTCGTACTTGCCGGCGACAGACGCGAATACGCCTTTGACGCGGCGGGATTTTTCGTCCCGGCTGACGTCCTCGAACCCAAAGGAGACCTTGTCTTCGTCCATCGCCGACAAGACATAGGCGAAGGACCTTACCGGGGCTATACGCGGATCGATGCCAGAATTGCCCGAAGTCGAGACTGTTCGTCGCGGACTTGCCCCCGCGATGGAAGGTAAACGCATCCTGCGTGTGCAGACGCGCCGGAAAGACCTGCGTTTCCCCTTCCCGGAGAACTTTAACCACCGCATCGAAGGCGCCCGGCTCAAGCATATGGGCCGCCGGGCAAAATATCTGGTGGCGGAACTTTCCAGCGGCGAAGCCCTGATCATGCACCTCGGCATGACCGGCCGCTTTACTGTTTCCGGCAAGAAGCCCGGCAAGTTCCATCACGAGGCCGGCGAAGCCGAAAAACACGATCATGTCGTCTTCGACATGCAGGGCGGGGCGACCGTCACTTTCAACGACGCCCGCCGCTTCGGTTTCATGGATCTCTGGCCGCTCGCTGATCTCGATCGCTATCCGCCCTTCGACGGCATGGGTCCCGAACCGATCTCCAACCAGTTTTCCGGCGCCTATCTCCAGGAAGCCTTCGCCGGCAAGAAAGCGCCCGTCAAAGCAGCCTTGCTCGATCAGTATGTCGTCGCCGGCCTTGGCAACATCTATGTCTGCGAAGCACTGTTCCGCTCCGGCATCTCGCCGAAGAAACTCGCCGGCGCGATCAAGCGCGACAAGCTCGAAATCCTCGCCGTCGAAATCCGCAAGGTGATCGAGGAAGCCATCGAAGCCGGCGGCTCCACCATCTCGGACTTCGAAACCACTACCGGCGAACTCGGCTACTTCCAGCACCGCTTCCAGGTCTACGACCGCGAGGGCGATCCGTGCATCACATGCGCAAAGCCCGTGAAGCGTCTCGTACAGTCCGGCCGCTCGACTTTCTATTGCGGCACCTGCCAGAAATAGCAGCGCGTCCACATCGCCCACACCATCAAATTTTCCGGCTACCCAAACCCCGGCCTCCTACAAAAGCCGGAATTCGACTCCCATCTTTGAGCGGCTCGGGAGGCGGACGTGATCGAAGTCGCGCTGTGGATCTGTTTTGCAGTCGGTGTCCTCTACGGGCTCCACACGCTCTTCCTCTGGATGGAGACGAAGGGCTGGCTTTATTATCGCAGCAAGCGCCCGTCTTCCGGCGCAACCTCCATCCTCGAAGTCGCCGCGATCCTTGATCCCTCCGCCCGCGCGGCCGTCGAAGCGCGTCAGGAACGTGCCGGCGAAGAAGACGAGGACAGCGGCGATGATGACGGCCAGCGCAAACCCGCCGACCGGGTCGCCTAA
Source organism: uncultured Hyphomonadaceae bacterium (assembly GCA_937873805.1). Taxonomy (GTDB): domain Bacteria; phylum Pseudomonadota; class Alphaproteobacteria; order Caulobacterales; family Hyphomonadaceae; genus UBA7672. Next base: position 2,102 of record CALMWO010000070.1, on the reverse strand, counting down.
GCCTGGCAGTTAAGACCTCCGCAGCACCCGTTTGCCACAATGCCCGAACTCCGCGAGATTCGTGGAGGATCGGGAGGCCCGCGTGCTCAAGCAGTTCAGCCATCCGGCGGCGTTCGCCGTCATTGCGGTTCTCGCAACCGCTCCCGCGCACGCGACGGAATTCCTGAAAGCCATCGACGACGTGCCGCTGGTAACCGGCCTCACCGAGCTTCCCGAACCCATGGTGTTCGAAAGCGATCAGGGCCGCGTCGTGCGCACGTCGGCCGAGGGGCAGGTCGGCGCGTCGCAGGTTTCGGCTTTCTACATCGCGTCCCTGCCGTCGCTTGGCTGGAAGCGTGTCGACAGCGCTGACAGCCTCGCCTTCGAACGCGAGAACGAACGCCTCAATATCGGCGTCCGCGAGCCCGCCTCGAACCGTCCGGTCGAGGTCCGTTTCGAGTTGATCGTAAAGCTCGCCTCCACGCGCCTGCCGGAGTAGCATCCTCCAGACTTTGGGGTGGAGAAGCACGTGGCCGATAATGGCGAACGGCTGGCATCAGTGCGCACGCATTTAGGTAATTTGCTTAGCGCCGACTGGGACAAAGCGGCGTTGTGGAGCGGCTTGGGAGTTCTGGGGGCCGTTGCGCTGGTGTGGCTCGGTCAGAACGCGATGGTCTGTTGCGGATGCATCGGAGCGTCCTGTTCCCAGCTGATGGCGATTGCTCGACCAAACGTAGAGGATGCCAAACTTTCTTGGATCGAAAGCCGGCGTGTCGAGAGGGCCTTCGTAATCGTTCTGGGGCTCGCATTTTTCTGCGCCATCGGGATTGTTGTGGCGATCGAATGGCTTTTGCAAAGCTCGGATCCCCAAACCTCTCTACTGGCGCTTGGAGTGGCGGCCGGATTTGCTTTAGTTTTGGGAGCCTTTTACGTGGTCCGTGCAAACAGCCATTGGAGTGGCGGTCGCTAGCATGCACGTCGTTAAATTGATCCCGGGCTTTGTCCAAGTCCGCGAGGCGCTGCTAAGCATCCCGCGCCCGATTCGGGGCCGGAGAAGCACATGACCGATCTCGCCGAACTGCTCGCGTCCGTGCGCACGCACTATGTCGACATGTTCGAAGCCGCCCTCGCCGAACTGCGCGAGAAGGGTCACACGCTGATCATCGAGCCGCCGGTCGTGGACGAGGCGGGCGAGCTTGTGCGCGAAGGCGAGATGAATTTCGGCGCGCGCTACGATCTCGCCATGGTGGAGGGCGAGGGCGCGACGCCCAGCATGTTCTCGCCCAGTCGCATGTTGAATTTCCAGCCCGAAGCCTTTCACGGCGCCGGCCTCGACATCATGGTCGCCCCCTTCCAGTGGGACAATGTGCGCATCGCGATCGAGGGCGAGCCCAGGGCCATCGCCGCGGCGCTTGCCGAATGGTTCGATGGCGCGCTCGCCGCGCCCGACGACGTCAGGGAAGATGAAATCCAGCGCGCCGCGCACTTCCTGTCCGACCCCGTCGTCGAAGGCCTAACGTCACTGGTGCAGGCCGATCTCGGCACCGTCGATGTCCACATCGTGATGGCGCTGTTCGACGTGCTCAGACTTGCAGGCGCAAGCCGGGTGGAACTCGGCCTTCCCGACAGCTAATAAGGCCGGAAGCCGGCACGAACTGGCGCGAGGAGACGCTCATGGCCTACGAAACGCTGCTGATCGACGTCGATGGCCCGGTCGGGATCATCACGCTCAATCGCCCGGATGCGCTGAACGCGCTCAACGACAAGCTGGTCACCGAACTCACCGACCAGCTGAATGCGTGGGAAAAAGACGCCAACATCGGCTGCGTGATCCTCACCGGCGCGGGCCGGGCCTTCGCCGCCGGCGCCGACATCAAGGAAATGCGCCCGCAATCCTACATGGACGCCTACGGAAACGACTTCATCACCCGCAACTGGGAGCGGGCCTCCACCTTCCGCAAGCCGATCATCGCGGCGGTCAACGGCTTTGCGCTCGGCGGCGGCTGCGAACTCGCCATGATGTGCGACTTCATCCTGGCCTCCGAAGCCGCCAAGTTCGGCCAGCCCGAAATCAATCTCGGCGTCATGCCCGGCGCAGGCGGCACGCAGCGTCTCACCCGCTT
>CALMWO010000069.1 GCA_937873805.1 uncultured Hyphomonadaceae bacterium | reverse complement strand
CTACAAGGACAACGGTTCGGGCATGCACGTCCACCAGTCGATCTGGAAAGACGGCAAGCCGCTGTTCGCCGGCGACAAGTATGCCGACCTTTCGCAGACCTGCCTGTGGTACATCGGCGGCATCATCAAGCACGCCAAGGCGATCAACGCGTTCTCGAACGCGACGACGAACTCCTACAAGCGCCTGGTGCCGGGCTATGAAGCGCCCGTGCTGCTCGCCTACTCGGCGCGCAACCGTTCGGCTTCGGTTCGTATTCCATGGTGCGCCAACCCGAAGGGCAAGCGCATCGAGGTCCGCTTCCCGGATCCGGCGTCGAACCCGTACCTCACCTTCACGGCCCTCATGATGGCTGGCCTCGACGGCATCACGAAGAAGATCGATCCGGGTCCGTCCATGGACAAGGACCTCTACTCGCTGCCGCCGGAAGAGCTCAAGAACATCCCGACCGTCTGCGGCTCGCTGCGCGAAGCTCTCAGCAGCCTCGATGCCGACCGCGACTTCCTCAAGGCTGGCGGCGTGATGGACGACGACTTCATCGACTCGTACATCGACCTGAAAATGGAAGACGTGCTGCGCATGGAAACCCATCCGCACCCGGTCGAATTCGACATGTACTACAAATCGTAAGGCGCCTTTAGCCTGCCGGCTTCGGCTGGCAGGTTTGCCGGGGGGCAAGGAAACGGCGTCGGAGCAATCCGACGCCGTTCTCTTTTGCGGACTCGCTCAGTACGGGCGCGCGACGATCTCGACGCCTGCATCGTCATGAGCGGTGGCGAAGTCGATATTCCAGCCGCAGGCGTCAGACAGGTGGGCGCAGATCTGGCGAGCTTCCTCGGGCGTTGCGACATCGAGATAGCAGGTGGGCCGCTCGTCGAAGTCCATGTGCCAGGCGCATACACGTACCAGCCCGTGGGGCGCGACGATGACGCCTGCAGCCGTTCGATCAAACGTGATGCCGTGCGCTTCGAGCAACGCGTCCTTGACCCAGCTAACCCATTTGTCGCGATAGCTTTCGGGCGGCTGCATCAGCTCCAGCTCAGTATTGCCGCGCCGCCGAGCGCGGGGTCCGTCATCGTAGCAACGCCAGTGTCGATGCGGCCCGCGAAGCGCTGCCGCCAACCGGACGCATCTTCAGTCTTGAGCGTGAGGTCGTACCAGCCTGAGGTGGTTGATAGATCCCACAGGTGATTTGCGGAACCTTCGGCGCCGATCTGCGCGGTCCACGGCGCCAGATCGGCAGCATACGGTTCAGATACGACCACGACCGAGCGACTGACCTTTTCCGGGTTCGCGAGACGAAGCTGCAGCTTGCGCCCGACGGCAACGAGCGTGACCAGCGGAGCCGCCCCGCCCTTCTGGCTTGCGAAGTGGCGATGGAAACCGTTGGGACCGTACACGACAAGATCGTGCGCTCCGGTTGGCCATTCGTCCTCCAGCGTCTTGCCTGGCTCGACTGTGTAGCGGCGCGGCGGCGCGGCGAGCGACAGGCGATTATAGACGTGGAACACGGCGCTTGCGTTGCCGGTGTTGCGGAAGGTGATGCGCGGCGGCGCGCTGGATGTCAGCACAGCGTCGAGCGCGTAGGGCAACGGGCGGGAGCGGCGGAGGCCCGCTGCCTGTACAGGCGCGTTTGGCTCTGTCGGCGTCGGCGGCTTGGTGCGGCCCGGCAGGGCGGCGGCGCGCTTGGCGGCGCTCTGGGTGTCGGGAAGTGTCGCGGCCGCTCCGTTTGGCGTTTTGAAGTCGAAACAGCTGGTGAGATCGCCGCAAACGGCGCGACGCCAGGCAGAGATGTTGGGCTCCGCCACGCCAAAGCGGGTTTCGCAGAAGCGGATGACGGAGGTGTGGTCGAACACTTCGGAATTTATGTAACCGCCGCGTGCGAAGGGCGAGATCACGTAGAGCGGCACGCGCGGGCCGAGGCCGTAAGGGCGGCCGTTCAGATCTGCGCGTTCGGACGTCTTCTCGCTGGCAGCATGAGCTGAGTGGTATTCGCCGGCGGTGTCGACCGTGGAGCCGCCGAGCATCTTGCCGGCAGCGTCTTTCGCAGGCGGAGCCGGCGGCGGGACGTGATCGAAATAGCCGTCGTTCTCGTCGAACATCACCAGAAGAGCTGTGCGCGCCCAGATGTCGGGGTTCGAGGTGAGGCAATCGAGCACGCGTGCGATGTAATCCGCCCCCTGTGCAGGGCTGGAGGGGCCGGGGTGCTCACTGTCGGCTGCGGGCGAGATGATCCACGAGACCTGCGGCAGTGATCCTGCA
>CALMWO010000068.1 GCA_937873805.1 uncultured Hyphomonadaceae bacterium | reverse complement strand
CGCAGAAGCGCGCCGAGCGTTTGCAGCGCGAAAGCAGCAACAGCCCCCTCCGTCTCGATGCTGCGCATCACTCCACCTCCCCCATGCTCCGCATGGTGGAGGACGTAGTTGCAACGCTCGAAGTCCTCCACCGCCTTCGGCGGGGGAGGTGGATCGGCGCGTCTTCGCGCCGAGACGGAGGGGGATCGAGCAACGCCCGCGGACCTCCGTCATTTCAAAATGCCGAAATCAAACCACGCGCCTCGCACTCACCTGCGAGAACGCTCCCGCGTGCCCAAGCCTCAGCCCGGCTCTGTCTCGCCAGCACGCGAGGCCCAGATCAAGCCAACGAACAGTCCCTTCATCCGTGGCAGCAGAAGCAGCGTCAGCACGATCACCAGTCCGGCGACCCCAAGGAACGGAACCCACAGCTTGCTCGCATCGCGATTGGCGAACACGAAGAACATCGGAGAGATCAGGTGCCCCACCAGCAGGATTGTCGCCCATGCCGGCCCATCGTCCGCCCGAATGTCGCCCGTCCGCTCGCCGCAGTGCAGGCAGCCCTCAGCCTGGCGCAGATACCCCGCCATGATCCGACCATGCCCGCACGCGGGGCAGTTCAGCTTCAGGCCACGCCGGATGGCGAGCCAGACATCGCGTTTCTTCTCGGGGTTCGTATCGCTCATGCCCGGAAGGTCGCGCGGGCTGGGCGCCGGGTCGAGCGCCCGGAAGGTCGCAGGCCAAATTGCCCTAACCCTTACGTAAGGGGAGCGTCAGGTCTGGACGAACTGCAGGCCAGCGGCGCCGCGCGTCTGCCAGACGACATAGGCCCAGGTCTTTATCCGCAGGGTCGGTTCGGACAGCATGACCCGGTCGGTGAGCTGGATGTCGCGCAGGAACTCCACGCGGGCGCCAGTCGTGCTGACATTCTTCACCACGACGTCGACGCGCTCGCCGCCCAGCGTTGTGACAGTCGCCGATTTGAAGGTCTGTTTCCGCTCAGCGCGTTTCTCGCCGGGTCCGGCCGAAGAATACGTCACCTCTTCCACCGGAACCGCAGCGATCTTGCGCATGCGGTCCGCAAGCGGATCCACCGGTTTGCCAGAGGCGGATTTCTTGAACATACGCGCGCGAAGTTGTGACCCAACCGCAGGGAGTTTGAACCTAAAGCTTTATGAAATACTTGACCATTCGCGCCTTGTGCCGCCTTGCCGCATGTTAGTCCGCGCGCGTGTGTCGCGGAGAAAAGCCTCGAAAGCTGTCTTTTTCAGCCGATGGTAACTGAAGTTCCGCCATCCACCGGCAGGATTGCGCCGGTAATGAACCGTGCTTCGTCCGAACAGAGGAACAGCGCGGCATAGGCGGTGTCCCAGGCAGAGCCCATATGGCCCATGGGGACTCTGGCATTCCGCTCCGCCCGCAGCGTGTCTGCGGGCTTGCCCGTCGCCGCCGCGCTCCCCGTGATCGCCATCGGCGTATCGAGCAGCCCCGGCATGATCACATTGCACCTGACGCCGTGCTTGGCGTTGCCGGAAGCAACCACCGTGCTCAGCCGGTTCACCGCCATCTTGGAGACTTCATAAGTCACCATGTGATGCCCCGCGATCGCGGCCAGCGACGAGATGTTCAGGATCGCTCCCGATTTCTGGCCACGCATGATCGGAAGCACATGCCGGATCGTCATCGCCATCGATTTGAGGTTGATGTCCATGATCCGGTCCCACGCCTCCTCCTCGATAGCATGAGGCGGCGCATCTCCCCGGCCGGTGCCGACATTGTTGACCAGAATATCGATCCGCTTCAGCCGCACCACGGCCTCCCGCGCGATCGCCGCGCAGTCGATGCTTTGAGTAACGTCAGCCTCGAACGCAAAAGCCTGACCGCCTTCATCCGTGATCATCTTCACGGTCTCTTCCGCGCTATCCAGCCGCCGATCCACGCACATCACGTTCGCGCTTTCACGTGCAAACAGAATGGCCATCGCGCGGCCATTCCCGATCGTTTC
>CALMWO010000067.1 GCA_937873805.1 uncultured Hyphomonadaceae bacterium | reverse complement strand
CACCTGCTCCATCGCCGCCGCATAAACGAACGGCTTGAACGATGAGGCAGGCTGACGCTTCGCCTGAATCGCGCGGTCGAACTGACTGCGCTCGAACGAATAGCCGCCGGCCATCGCGAAGACACGACCCGTGTGCGGGTCCATCGCCACCAGCGCGCCTTGCAGCGCCGGAACCTGACGCAGACGCCACGGGGCGTTGTTGGCGACCTTCTTCGGCACGCCGTAATCCGTAATCAACTGGACCGACACATCCGGCGTCGGATCGCGAGACACCTGAATAACGTCCCCGGCCTTCAGGCCTGTGCCGCCGCCATCGCGCTTGAGCGGAGCCGCCCATTTCGCATCGTCGGCGCTAAGCGTACCGGTATCGCCGCTGGCAAGACCAAGGCGCACCGCGTCCTTGGCGACTGAGCGCACGACGGCGAGCTGCCATGTGTTGCCGCCGCCAGCGATTTTGGGCTTGTTGTCCTTGCTGTTCGCGAAGTCCTTCAGGCCCTGCTCGAACTCATCGGTCACTTCGATCTTGCCGACCGGACCACGCCAGCCATGGCGACGATCGTAGGTTTCAAGGCCAGCGCGCAGAGCCGTCTGGGCGATAAGCTGAAGATTGGAATCCAGCGTCGAGCGGATCGACAGGCCGCCTTCAAGGAACGCTTTCTCGGCAGCAGGCTTGCCGTCGATGCCTTCAAGCTTCTTCTGGTCGCCGAGCGCGAGGATTTCCTTGCGCAGTTCTTCGACATAGTAAGCAGCCGCCTGGTTCTCGTCCGTATCCAGACGGTTCACCACTTTCAGCGGCTCAGCCATCGCCTTGTCGCCTGCAGCCTTGTCGACATAGCCGTTCGCGACCATGCGACCGATCACGTAGTTGCGGCGATCGATCGCCGCGTCCGGGTTATTGTACGGGTTCACCTTGCCCGGCGCCTGCGGCAGGCCGGCGAGCATCGCGCACTCCGCCAGCGAAAGCTGGCCCAGCGACTTGCCGAAATAGTTCAGCGCGGCAGCGCCAACGCCATAAGAACGTCCGCCGAGGTAAATCTCGTTCATGTAAAGTTCGAGGATCTGCTCCTTAGAGAGCTTCTTCTCGATGCGCATCGCGAGCACGGCTTCGCGCACTTTCCGGTCAATCGAGCGCTCGTCTCCGACAAGCATGTTCTTGACCACCTGCTGCGTAATCGTCGAACCGCCGGCAATCTTCTTACCCTGCAGCGCGTTCAGCACAGTTCCGCGGAACATGCCCCACAGGTCGATGCCGGAATGTTCGAAGAAGGTCTTGTCTTCAGCCGAGATGAAAGCCTGCACCAGCTGGTCCGGCAATTCTTCAGACGGGACGTAGACGCGATGCTGCGTGGCGAACTCCGCAACCAGCTTGCCGTCGCCCGCGTGGACGCGGCTCATGATTGGCGGCTCGTAGTTCGCGAGCTCGTCTTCGGACGGCAGGTTCTGCGTTACAACAAAGAACCAGCCGACCACGCCGACGACCAGCACGCCGACAACGGCGGCCGTCCCGATGAGGATCGCTCTCCAATTCCAAGTCGACATCTGAAACTGCATTTCTCACCGGTTGCGCGCCATTCGGCGCTGACTGGGCAACGGCAAAGCCGCTGCTCACGCAATGGCCCCGGAATCACCGCTCTTTGAGGTGACTTTATGGCGTGGAACCCGTCGGTAACAGGGCCATAACTGGTTAAACTCAGCCCATCTTCGTGAAGGCTTTGTATATTCCTGCGACGGGCCGTCGCGGCGAAGCTAACGCACGCGGCATATGGAACCACGCGGTACGCAATCCCGAGCGCTTATCGGGCGGCGACCATACGGGTCTGGCTATCGAAGAACTGGTCGATGGCGTGCGCGACGCCCAGCACCAGCTTCTTTCGTTCCGTTTCCGATGTCATCGCGGCCGTATCGTTCTCGTTGGTGATGAAACCCATCTCGAGCAGCGCCGCCGGGACATCGGGGCTGAGCAGGACGTACAGCCCTTTCTTGCGGTGGGTGTTCTGCAGGGTTGGCCAGCCATGCTCGCCAATCGAGACCGCCAGCATCTGCGCAAAGCGCGCCGACTGGTTCTTTGTCTCGCGCTGCACAAGGTCAGCGAGGATCTGGTTCACCACCTCCGGGCGGGTGGAATCCACTTCGACGTCGAGAATCCAGTCGTTCTGCTTGCGCGCGCCATCGACGCGCTTCTCGCCTTCGGGTGAGAGCGTGTAGACAGAAGCTCCGCTGGTTGCCGACTTGGAGCCCGCATCCGCGTGAAGCGCGATAAATAGGTCAGCCCCCAGATTGCGCGCCTTGGTGACGCGATCTTCCAGCTCGATAAACACATCTGTAGAGCGCGTGAGCGCGACGTCGTACCGCTTGGAAGCCAGCAGTTCGTCTCGCAGCGCCTTGGCGGCATCCAGTACAATGTCCTTCTCGCGCAGGCCTTTCTTCGAGCTGGCGCCAGGATCCTTCCCGCCATGGCCCGGATCGATCACGATCAACGGCTTGCGCGCGACCTGCTGCGCCACAGGTTGCGGTCCTGAATTGCTTCCGTCAGCCGCGTCAGCAAAGGCTTCAACCGTTGCAGGATCGAGATCAAGAACGATGCGATAGCGCTCATCTTTCTTCTTCGGGGCCAGAACGAATTCGCGCGCGACCAGCGCCGGTTTCGCAAGGTCCAGAACCAGCCGTGATGTTGTTGCGGTGTTCTGGGCATAGCGATAACCCGCGACCACGCCGCTACCTTTGCCCGACCCGGATTCCGATGTCAGTCCGTTGATCGACCAGCGCACGCGCGGCAGATCGATCACCACACGATGCGTGCCGGCCGCCAGAATAAAGACGTGATATTTGAGCGCGACGTCGGACTCGACCACGACCCGTGTCGCATCGCCCTCGCCGCCAACTTTGATTGAAAACACGCGACCCACGGGCGGGTCAGCCACCGCGGCGGAACTCACCAGGACACCCAGCCCCAGCGCCGACAACAATGTCAGAAACCACACGCGCACGTTCGCTCGCGCCCCTTCAGGATGCATTCGAGGCCTTCTGCCCTTCAGAGAGCCTTACCCAAGCGTCGTTAACTGTTCGTTGGAATCGATACGGGCGCTCGACTTCCTTACAGATTTCGGCTGATCTGGCCTTCACACCGCTGGCGGGGCGCGTGATCGAAAGTACCCGCCCATGCCTGCTGCGCGCCTGAAGACAGCCCTGCTCGGCCTTTTCACCCTCACACTCGCCGCCTGCGCCACCGGACCGCTCACGCTGGACGATAATCTCGTCGTCCCCGGCTCCAGGGTCGGGGAAGTGCAGATCGGGATGCCATTGGCGACACTTCTGGCCGTGAAAGGCAACCCGATCACGACCTCGCCGATCAGCGGCACCGACGCGACGACCTACACGTTCCCAGACGGGCTCACGGTAGGGGCCAATGATGAGGTTTACTGGATAATTGCCGAGGACGCCCGCTTCCACACCAGCACCGGCGTGCGGCCGGGCGTGGAGCAAATCTTCGCCCGCGCCAGCTTTGGAAAGCCCCGCTGCGTCGAGACACGCGGCGAAACCACGCTTTACGACTACGGAAACATCTATTTTGACGTCGATAACGGCGAAGGAAAAGTGAAACGGCTCGGCGTAGTCGGGCAGAACCGCCCGTGCAGCACTAATTAACCGCGCCAGCGGTCAGAATATTTAAAGAAACAAGGATTTAGCTTAACTCCCGCCCCTAGCGGCCTGTGGATAAGTGTGAGGCGGCAGCCTTGTCCCTTCCCCTC
>CALMWO010000066.1 GCA_937873805.1 uncultured Hyphomonadaceae bacterium | reverse complement strand
GGCGCGGGATAGCGTGGTGAGTTATCCACAGACGAACCTACCCCAAAGCTCACCGTTCGCGTTCTGATTCAAAGATTCTTCTTAGCCTCTCTTATTCACGACGCTCGGTTTCGGGTCCGCTCTGGGCATTTGCTGCGGCTGGCTGTATTGCGCGGACGACCGGCATCGCTGGCGTTTGTTTCACCGCATTCGGATTGATGGGCTTTTCGGGTTGAAGGGCTGGGCTCGGAGTTCTGCGGCGCTGCCGCATGGGCTACGTCGGCGCAGGCTTCAGCCGGAGAACGAGGGCGCGGAACAGGTCGGCATCCGGACAGGCGGAAGCGAAGGCAATGCGGATGCGGCTAGCACTTTCTACGACGCGCGCAGCGACCTTGAGCAGCCGCAGGCGCAAGGTGGTAAACTCCGCGCTTGCCAGAGCAGCGGTCCTGGGCATCGCCTGCTGGATGCGCCATAGCAGCCAGTATGCGGCAGTGTGCAGTATCAGGCGCATCTGATTGGCATTGGCCGAGCGGCACGAGGTTCGGTCGCTGGCGAGCTGGGACTTGTGGCGCTTGATCAGGTTCTCGGCCTGACCACGCGCGCAGTAGAGCGTGTCGTAGATGTGCTCGGCCGATCCTGTTGCCAACGAGGTGACGACATAGCGGATGTCCATGCCCAGCGTGCTGGCCTCGATCCGTGCAACGACGCGACGCTGGCACTTCCAGGTCTTTGCCCCATAGCGGGTCTCGGCATAGTTGCGCAGGACGGGACACTGACGCTGGGCGCGCTTGACCGCGCAGGCATCGGCGACCGCAACAATGGCGGGATCGGCGCGCAGCGCTGAATTGGTGGGCAGGCCGAACACGTAATCGACGCGGGCCGCATCGCAGTAGGCCATGACCTCGGGTCGACCATAGTGCCCGTCGCCGCGGATAGTGATGTGGGTATCGGGCCAATTACGGCGCAGGTGACGCACCAGGCGTCGGATGTGCCCCGCCGCCTCCTTTCCAGAAGGCGTCTTGCCTGTGCGCAGCAGCATGGCCACCGGCCTGCCGGTCGCGGTGTCGTAGATATGGATCGGTAGGAAGCAGCGCTCCCCATGATGCCCGTTCCAGAACGAGAGCTGTTGATAGCCATGCACGACGTCGCACGTGTCGTCGATATCCAGCGTGACCGCTGTCGGAGGGGCGGGATAGCTGGCGCAGTAGATGTCGATCATCGCGGCCATCATGCTGGCCAGTTCGCGCGTAGTCGGTGCATTTTCCCACCGGCTCATCGTCGGTTGGCTGGCCAGCCCCGCGCCCGATTCCGGCAGCTTGCCGAGCGCCAGGCGGAAGCCTGGATCGTCGCGCAGAGCATCGAGATCATCGGCATCCTCATAGCCGCACGCAATCGCGAACACACGGGCACGCAGAATGTCATCCAGGCGATGGATCACCCGCGCTGGATCGCGCGGATCGGCAATACAAGCCGCCAGGCGCTGGCAAATCCCCATCGCGCGCTCGGCCTGTGCAAGCAGTAGAACACCGCCATCCGAGGTAAGCCGGCCACCGTCGAACGCAGCTGTGATTTTCTTGCGGCCGACTGCTGGGAATCCAAATGAGCTTGCGATATCATCGTTCATGGCGGGTGTGGCCCGTGGCATTTTCTGCCCTGCGGCAGGTTCGGCTTAGACACCCAGTTCCTAATTCAGATCAGAGCCTTACACCACTCCCGCCAACCCT
>CALMWO010000065.1 GCA_937873805.1 uncultured Hyphomonadaceae bacterium | reverse complement strand
GATCATCGCGTACAAGACCCGGCTGTTCCTGCCTGTCGACCGCGCCGAGGCCATTGTCGCCACACTGACGGGCATCGCCGAGCAGCTGGACGCAGCCGCCTGAGCAATGACGCACCCCGGCGGGCGACAGCAAGCGAGAGGAAAGATGGCGGTGGCCGGGTTGCGCCCGACCATCCCGGTGGCGCGACAACGCCAAAGGATCCGCCATGACCTTTCGACCCAAGCGGCACGCGCCGCGTACCTGCGCCGAAACCGCATCACCGGCACGCATGATCACCGATGCGATCATCGCGAAGCTCGAAGAGGGCACCAGCCCGTGGCGGCGGCCTTGGACGTCTGCAGCCAGTATCGAGCGTCCCTTGCGCGCCTGCGGCAAGCCCTATCGCGGCATCAACACGATCTGGCTCTGGCACGTCGCCGAACAGCGCGGGTTCACGATGCCGACCTGGATGACCTACCGTCAGGCAACCGAACTCGGCGGGCAGGTCAGGAAGGGCGAAAAGAGTACCATCGCCGTCTTCTACAAATCCTTTGGCAAGACCGAGCAGGACCCAGCAACGGGCGAGGACCAGACCCGCCAACGGCGCGTCCTCAAGACCTATAACGTCTTCAACGTCGGCCAGATCGACGGCTTGCCGGACCGGTTCGTCGTACCGCCGGAACCGCGTGTCCGCCCGCCCGAAACACACCGCGCCGAGATCGATGCGTTCATCGCCGCAACGGGTGCAATGATCATCAGTGGTGGCAGCCGCGCCTGCTACATCCCGTCGCTCGACGTGATCAACATGCCCGACTGGCAGGACTTCGAGAGCTATGCCCAATATGGGGCGGTCGCAGCCCATGAACTCAGCCACTGGACGGGGCACCAGTCGCGATTGAATCGTGACATGGAAGGCGGCTTCGGAAGTGAGAAGTACGCCCGCGAAGAGCTTGTTGCAGAGCTAAGTTCCTGCATTATCGGTGCTAATCTGGGCTTGCCGGTAACGCACCTCGACAACCATGCAAGCTATATCGCGTCCTGGATCAATATCCTGAAGGACGACGAAAAGGCGCTGCTGTCCGCCGCGGCCAAGGCCGAAACCGCGGCCACCTATCTTCTCAACACGAATGAACAGGTCGGTGCCGACACCGAAGACGATGACAGCGAAGAACCGCTGGCGATCGCTGCCTGACCGGGAGACGTGACATGGCCCAAACGAGCCAGCCCAAAGAGTCGATCGCAGAACGCATCGGCTCCTATCTCGAACAAACGCTCTCCGAACTCGATCCTGCGATCACGCTTGTCGATCAGGACCTGTCGACCGGCGACATCAGCGTGTTGGTGAACACGGGAGAACGCCTGCGGATCTCCATCGTCAGCGAAAGCTGATCGTCGATCGAGCCCCAAGCGCTTGATCGCGCGAGATTTCCCTCAACTCGGCCCCTTCGCCGTCGGCAGAACCGCTGTCGGCGGCGCCATCATGAGAGGAGAACAACCATGAGCTACGATATCGCCTTTCGCCACCAGCAGGCGCTCGACACTTCAGCGCTGACGACACTTCTCGGTGCGTTACACGGCCTGCAGGCTGCCATCGAGGACACGAGGCGCGCCGGCAAACAAGCCGACAGCGACCCGGCCGTCATCCTGCTCGCTCGCCACCTCGGCGCCATCGCCAACAGTCAGGGCGAGAGCGACAGCACGCTTAAACAGCAGTGCATGAGCGCGATCAGCGACCTTCGCCGCAAACCCGTTCTGGTGACCCTCGCCTATCGAGGCGTTGCCTACGACCAGGACGCCAAGAAGCTTTTTCATGGCGAGGCGCGTCGCGCGCTCATCGCCCTTGCCGACGCTCTTGGCTATGAGCGCAGCGATTATGACATACGGTCGAACGCAGGCGGCCCGGCCGTCAGCGGCGAGGTGACGCTCCACAGCGACGAACTCTATGTCCAGATCTCTTGCGGCGGCTTCTCACACAACGGCGAGATACTCTACCGGCGCTGCCGCGACCGGCGCGACTTTAGCGGCGAACGCAACAATTATGCCGGCATCCGGGAAATCACAAACCCGGGGGTCTTCGCAGCACGGCTGTGCAGGGAACTGGGGCTTTCAACGGGAATGCCCGACAACCGCCTGGTGGCTTGAGAAAGGGGAGGGGGCTGCGCTGCCGCGATCAACCCCGATCAGCGAAGGACCCACGCCATGACCGTTCACGCCATCCGCGCCTGCGTCGACCCCAGGGTCATCCAGACCGTCACCCGCCTGTTCAACCAGACTGAGGGCGATATCGCCGCCGAAATGCTGCAGAACGCCCGCCGCGCCGGCGCGACCAGGGTGATCGTTTCGACAACCCAGCTGAGCCATGACCGCGCCTGCCTGCGGATCTCCGACAACGGCCGCGGTATCGATGACCCGGCGAAGCTGCTCAGGCTCGGCGCGTCGGGATGGGACGATGAGACGCTCCGTCGCGAGGACCCTGCCGGCATGGGCGTGTTCAGCCTTGCCGGACGCAAGGTCGACGTCTCGAGCCGCGCTGGAACAGCAATGGGCTGGAGTGCCCATATCGACGAAGGCGACTGGACGTCGGGCCACGAGATCGCGATCCACAGCTGCGTACGCAGCCCGGGAACGACGTTCGCCATCGAAATGTCAGCAGGGCGCCTCGAGGATGCGAGAAAGGCGATCACCAACGCCGCCCGGCATTATCCCATCGACGTCGAACTCAATGGCGAAATCGTCGAGCGCCAGGACTTTCTGGCGAATGCCACGCACATCGAAATCTGGAATGGCCTTCGCATCGGCGTCTTCACCGACAATCGCGGCGCCTGGCGCCGGACACCGTCGATCAACTTCCACGGCTTGACCGTCCATCATAACCTTCCGACGATCGCCGAAATCGACAGC
>CALMWO010000064.1 GCA_937873805.1 uncultured Hyphomonadaceae bacterium | reverse complement strand
GAAGCTTAACGCGATTGGCGAGCGGCGAACAGGCGGCGGCGAGAACGCCCGTGTGGCGCTAGATTTCGCCCAGCGCCAACAGATACGTGTCGAGGATGGCTTCGGCTTCCTCGCGCTCCTGACGGTCGAGCTTGCGCAGGCGGATGACGGCGCGGAGGGCCTTGGTGTCGTAGCCCATCGACTTGGCTTCCTGGTAGACGTCCTTGATCTGGCCGCCGACCTCTTTCTTTTCTTCCTCGAGCTTTTCGATCTTCATGACCGTCTGCTTGAGCTTGTCCTTGGCCGCCTGCGTGAGGGCGGCTGCTGCTGCGCCGTCGTCCATGTGAAATCTCCAGGAAGCTTGGCCTCCCTTTTACCGGGGCGGGCGAGCACATCCAACGACGGCTGCGTCGCAGGCGGCGATTCCCTGTGCATGATGCTGTGAGTTGCGCGCCTAGAGCGGGCGCCCGTTGACGACGCGGTCGAGGCGCTTCTTGCCCTGCACGGCGGCTTCGGCGTGCGGATGGATTGCCAACGCCTTGTCGTAGGCCAGAAGAGCGGCTTCGGGCCGTTCGATCGACTCGAAAATCATTGCGAGACCGATCCAGGCGCCGAAATGGCGCTTCTCTTGCGTGATCGCCGTTTCGAGATCGGCGATCGCCTCGTCATACTTGCCTTCGTTGAAGAAGAGTACGGCGCGGCGGTTCCATGCCTCGGCATAGTCGGGCTTGAGATTGATGGCGCGATCGAAGGCGTCGCGGGCGGCTTCGAGGTTTTCCTGCTGCTGATATTCGAGGCCGCGCTGCATCAGGATATCGACGGTCGGGCTGCCGGAGACGAGCCAGGCGTCCCAGACCTCTTCCTCGAGGGCGGCGGCTTCGGCATCGGTTTCGGTGGTCTTCAGCTTGTCGAGCAGTTCCTGGCTGAGGTTTCCCTCGCCTTCCTTTTCGCCCTCGGAAGCCGCGAGTTCCTTGGCGGCCGCGTCCTTGTCCGCCGTACCGGGCGCAAAGGATTTATCGCACGCGGTGAGCGCGAGGGCGGCGGCAAGGGTCAGGGCGAGGCGATACATGGGCCCACTATGCTGGGCCGGGGTCAGCCGGGCAAGCGCTCGCTGCCGCTGGATAGCGCTGGCAGGCTCACTTACGCGGGAGGTTCAGGCCGGGAGGGCTATTAGCCCTGTTTCGCCTTGAAGCGCGGGTCCGTCTTGTTGATGACGTAAACGCGGCCCTTGCGGCGAACGACCTTGCAGTCGCGGTGACGGCCCTTCAGCGATTTAAGCGAGGAACGGACTTTCATGGGGCCAACGGCTGTCTAGAACTGCGGGAGCGGGGCAATTACTGGAGGGCATACGACCTGTCAACCGCAACGGGGCCTGAGCCCGCGACTTGCCCGCCGGCAGACGTAAATTAGCCTTAACGTTCGGGCGCCATTCATGAAAATCCTGCCAACTTGCCGCAGTATTCCATGGTAAGGGGTCACAGGGTCGCCGGAGGCTGTTGATGATGCCAGCTAGATCCATGCGTTGGGCTATCGCGGGGATCGCGATGGGGCTGACGCTCGCCGCGTGCGAGAGCACGAACACGGCAGGCGGACACAAGCCGCAGACGCCGCCAGGATCGCCCGCCCCGCCGGTTTCCAGCGATGCGTCCACGGGCGGCGCCTTTGCCTTCGCGAGCTCGGGGGATTCCGGTTTTGATGCGTGGCGCGTGCAGTTTGCTGCCAAGGCAGACGGGACCGGCCGGAACGATGCCGTGATCAAATCCGTGCTCGAAGGGCTCGTGCCCGTCGAGCAGACGGTTCAGACGCAGTCGTTCGACAATCAGGCCGAGTTCGTGAAACCGATCTGGGACTACGCGAAGACAGCGGTGTCGCCGACGCGGATCGCCAATGGGCAGGCGAAGATCGCGGCCAATGTGACGATCTTTGATGCGCTCGAGGCTTCCTACGCGCCGCCGCGCGAGATCGTGGCAGCGATCTGGGGGATGGAGTCGAGCTATGGCGGCTTCATCGGAACGGATGATGCGCCGCGCGTGCTGGCGAGTCAGGCGGCGATGGGGCGGCGCAAGGATTTCAACGAAGGCGAACTGCTGGCGATCATGCAGCTGATCGAGAACGGATCGGCGACGCGCGACCAGTTCCGCAAGGCATCTTATGCGGGCGCGCTGGGACAGACGCAGTTCATGCCGTCGACCCTGCTTCAGCACGGGCGCGACTTTGACAAGGACGGGCACAAGGATCTCTGGACCAATCCAGGCGACGCGCTGGCTTCGGCGGCGAACTATCTGACGAACTCCGGATGGAAGAAGGGCCAGCCCTGGGCCGTTGAGACACGCATCCCCGAGGTGTTCGACTATTCGTTGGGCGATGGACGCAAGCTGACGGTTGCAGCGTGGAAAGCGCTGGGGCTGCTGCCGGCGACGGCGGCGGAGTTCGCGAGTTCGGATTCGCTGCAGGCGGAACTGTTCCTGCCAGCAGGATCGTATGGACCTGCCTTCCTGCTGTTCGACAATTTCGGCGCGATCAAGAAATACAACAACGCCGACAGCTATGCTCTGGCGGTTGGATTGCTGGCGGACCGGCTGGCGGGGCGGCCTGATCTTTCGCGGCCATGGCCGAC
The DNA here is from genome assembly GCA_937873805.1 of uncultured Hyphomonadaceae bacterium. Lineage (GTDB taxonomy): Bacteria > Pseudomonadota > Alphaproteobacteria > Caulobacterales > Hyphomonadaceae > UBA7672. The sequence continues at coordinate 19,453 of CALMWO010000064.1, read as the reverse complement.
GGACATCGTGATGCTGACGCAGCAACAGGCGAAGGACCTGCAGGCGGCGCTCAACAAGCTGACCTACACGGCGGGCGCGGTGGATGGCATCATCGGGCGCGGCACGCGTGGCGCGCTGCAGAAGTTCCAGAAGGACAAGGGGCTGGTGGCCGACGGCTTCCCGACAGTTGCGATGCTGGATGCAGTTCTGCTGGCCGCGAACGCTGCCTGACGCGCACGGCGCCTGAGTTCCACAGGAACCAGCCTAACCTGCAGGCGTTGGACTCCCGCAATTGATGGGAGATCACAATGGCTGTCGAGCAACGCCCGACGAGTGGCGGCAATGGCTTTCTGTATTTCGCGGTGGGCGCGCTGATCGTTGCGGTCGGCGTGTTGGCGTGGATGTTCTACAACGGACAGAGCAATCGCAGTTCCGAGGAAACTGCGATCGAGCGTGTGGCTGACAGCGTGAGCGATGCGGCTGACGATATTGGCGACAGCGCCCGCGATGCGACGCGCAATATTCCGCAACCGGCGCCTGCTCCAGCCCCCGCCCCGGCAGCGCCGCCGGTTACGCCGGGCTGATCGTGTTCTGAGTGAGTGAAGAACGCCGCGCCGGAGGCATCCTCCGGCGCTGTTTTCTATTCGAGCGTGAACACGCCGACTTCCATCTCGCCGCGATCCTCGGCGGGCATTTCGAGATCGATAAGTTCCTCGGTCTGGCTGGGGCGACCGAAATTGCGGATCAGGCGGACGGTGAGCGTCGAAGGGCCGTTGGGGTTGGCGCGATCCGACGCGAACGTCTTGGCGCGGACCTCGTACTTGCCGGAGTTGGCGCGGCGGATGATGTATTCTTCCGGACCGTAGCCGTTGGTGACGTCGCCTGAGAGTTTTCCGCCCCAGGGCGAGAGCGGGTAGGAATAGCCGACCTTCGCGCCTTTGGGTTCAGTGACCCAAAGGTCGAGATCGGTGCGCGGTGTGTTCCATTCCATGACCACGCGCACATCCGTGTCGAGCAGAGCGACGAGACGCGGATCGAGCGCGCTGGATGATCCGCCAATCGCCTTGAGCTTCGCCAGCGCTGCATTGGCTTCCATCAGGGCGACGGTTTCGATGCCGCGTGCGGACACGTCAGTGACTGTGGTGGCGGCCTTGGCGAGGAGATCGATGGCGCGACCGAGATCGGCTTTGGCGATGTCGGGCGTCGCCGCGAACTTGGCGCGTTCAATCAGCGCGATCGCGAGTGTGCGCATGGGTTGAGGACGATCCGTCTCGCGCTCCATCAGACGTTCGAGCAACCAGATGGCGCGGTCGTGGGAGCCGTAGCGCAGCAGGCGGGCAGCGACGATGGCGAGCGTCTGGTTGTCGCGCGTGGGCACGTCGAGTGCTGCTTCGATGGCGCGACGGGCTTCTTCCTTGCGGCCGGCGCGCCAGTGCCATTCGGCGATGTCGAACCAGAAGAGCGGGATGAGACCCTGCTCTTTCATCTCCTTGTCGATGGCGGCTTCGTAGTCGGCGCCGGCCTTGTCGAGACGGTCGAGATAGGGGCGGTCGGCGTTCCAGTCCGCGACTTCGATCTTACCGGCGCGACCGGGATCAGCGGCTTCGCCTTCGTCTGCGACCGAGGATTCGGCGACCACGATCGCATCCTGGGCGGCGCCGGCTGCCCGACTGCCCGTCGCCATGACGGGTTCCGGAGCGGGCGCCATTGCAGGCGGCGGTGGCGGAGGTGGGGGTGGCGCTGACGGGCTTGGACGGGCCATCGCCTCACTACCGCGATCGCGATTGGCCATCGCCTTCTTCTCGGACTCAGGGATCGAGCCGTCGAATTTCTTGTTCCACCACACTTTCTGAGCTTCCCACAGGGATACAACCTGTGTGAGGCGGCCTTCCTGCGCGGTGCGTTCGGCGCGGTCTGCGCTCGCGCGGAGTTCAGCGTACTGGACCTGAAGCTGTTTGGGATAGTTGATGGGCGGTGCGATATCGGACTGGACGTAATCGTTCGGCGTTTCGAGGACGACGAAGGACGCCTGGGGCGTCGCGACATTGTAGCGCCGGGCCATGGCGGCGAGATCGTCTGGCTTCCTCTCGGTGGCGACGACGCCGAGGCGTTGGCGCGCCCAGAGCGCGCCGGGGCCGGCAAAGGTTGGCGTGCGGCTGACATTCGAGGTGAAGCGCCGGGGCGAGGTCTCCCCTGCCATGCTGACGAGCACGACGCCATCGGCAGGCAACGGGCCGACGATGTGGAAGCTGCGCGGATCGGAAGCGAGGCGCACCGATTCGATCGCCTTGCCGGCGCTGTCGGTGACAGAAGTGATAGCGGCGTCGGGGCGCGTGATGCGGGCGAAGACTTCGGCGCTGTTGGATTTGGTCAACGTCGCGAATGTGCCGCCGGAGCGATCTGCAATGTCGGAGAGCCAGGCAGCGTCGCTTTCCGGGCCGCTGGAGACGGCAGTGACGGTGCATGGCAGGCGGAAATCGGCGCGGTCGTCGATCGAGACGCGGCCGTCTGAGAACATCAGGCAGTCGGCGCCTTTTGCAACACGAACCCCGTCGAGCGTCATGTAGCTGGTGCCGCCACGATAGCGGACATCGGCAAGTTTGGCGGCAAGCTGGTCGGTCGCGACCTCGATGGTTTCGGCTTTGCCGCTGTCGAACAGGGTGACCGAGACACGTCGGGCGCCACGGCGTGTCGCCATGTCCTGCGCGAGCTGAGCTTCAGAGGCGAGCTCGTCGTCGGTGCGCGAAACGGAGCGATCCCAGAAGATATGGAGCGGGCCACGCTGCGAGCCGGTGGCGCGGGAGGCGGGGGCTGTGATGTCGAAGAAGCGTTCGGCGCCGGGGTGCTGGCTGACCAGCATGGGCTGGTCGCGGTTGGCGGCGGCGAGACGCAGCGGGCCTTTGAGTGAAACGGCCTCAGCCTCGATCAGTTTACCGGATGACGGCAGGCCGTCGGGCACGGCGAGGATTTTGGCCTCGCCATCGATGTTGAGCTTGAAGTGCTTGATCTTGCCGCCGACCGAGAGCGGCAGCGAATAGCCAGAGGCGGGGTCGAACAGGCTGACCATGCGCAGGCGAATAGTGCGCGAGCCGTTGGCGGGGATGGGGTAGACGCGCGTTTCGAAACGGTCGCTGTAGTCGACTTCGGCGAGGCCGGGATCGATGCGGACGTTGACGCGGCGCTGGTAGGCTTCGGCGGCCTTGTACTTCGTCTCGAGCACGCCATCGATCAGCGTGCCGTTGATATCGAGCGCATAGCCGGTGACGACCGCGCCGCGCGCCATGTTGAGGGCGAACTGGCCTTCGAGGATATTGCTCGAAGGATTCTCGAACGCGACCGTGACGGTGGTTTCGGCAATGTCGCCACGTACATCGACATCGATGTCGAGCGAGGAGATGCCAAGATCGCGCTTGTTGGCTTCGCTGTGGACACCATCAGCGTAAGCGATGAGCGATGGGCCGGCGCGGTCCTGCTCCTTCTTCTGTTCCTTGACCAGGTAAGCCTGCTGTTCCGGCGTTGCGGCGCAGCTTTGAAGCAGCATCAGGGCGGACGCCGCGGCGAGCAGCTTCATCGTCAGGTGACGGGTCATTCGCTTCATCCCCCACTGGATTTGCGTAGGCACGTTCGGCTCGCATTCAGGCGCAATCAGGGCTTGAAGCAGGCGAACGCACGGTTTCGTGATGGTTAGTGTGCGTCGCGGCGGGCGTCCAACATTTGCGGAGCTGCGTGCGATTATTCCGGCGTGTTGTCTTTTGCGACGGCATCGGTGACCGCTTTTGTCTTTCCGGCTTCGCCGCGCTTTGCAGCGACAAAGGCGTAGATCGCGAGCGCAACAACCAGGAACGCGCAGAAAATGAAAGGCGCGGAGCTGGATACGTTCTCGTACATCCACAGGCCGAAAAAAGGCGAGACAACGAAGCCCATGCCATTGGCGGCCGTGATCAGGCCGGCGACGTCGCCCTGCTGCTCGTGCGTGGCCGCAAGCGAGGCGCCAGCCGAGAAGCCGGGACGGCCAAAGCCCTGGCCGAAGCCAAACATGATCTGCGCGAAGGCGAACAGCGCAAAGTCCTGCGCCCAGACCATGAAGAGCGACGACATCGCCATCATCAGCGCGCCATAGACCATCAACGAGCGGATCGGCAATTTCATGCGCGGGATCAGCACGAGCTGCGAGATGAGCGTCGCCATCGCGCCCATTGTCATGGCGGGGCCAGTGTACTGAGCGGAGGCTGCGCCTTCGACATGCATGCGGTCCATGATGGCGTAGGGAAAGGTCTGGCTGAGTACGCCGATCGCGAGGGACAGACCGACTGCGTAGAGCAGATAGGGGAAGATGGCGGGCTGGCGCCACAGGCCCTTTGTACCCGAGCGCGTGATGCCGCCGTCGGCTTGTGGCGTTCGGGTTTCGGGCAGTTTGGTGAGCACGAGAAAGCCGATCACGGTAGCGATGATCGTGATGATCACGACAGGCGCCAGAAGCCCTACGGCGGGGGACAGCATGGCGCCGCCTGTGATCAGCGCTGCGGCGGCGGCGGGGCCGGCCATCTGGCCAAGCGTGAAGCCGGAGGTGAGCGTGGCGATCTCGTCCATCCGCTCGTCGCGGGATGTACGGTCAGCGACATAGGCCTGGGCTGCGGGGTTGGTGGCGGAGCCGAAGACTCCGAACAGGGTGCGGGCGGTGATCAGGAGGATGAAGATCAGCACCCAGCCAGTGATCCATCCCAGCAGCGCGGCCATGGCGGAGAGCGCGAAGAAGAACATCGACGCGGCAAAGCCGAACATGCCGATGGCGGCGACTTTTCGGCGGCCCCAGCTGTTGGACTTTGCGCCCCAGTAGGGGGCCGTGATGACCCAGATGGCGGCCGAGAGCGAGAAGATCGCGCCGGCTGTCCAGTCCGGCAATTTGAGTTCGCGGGTCAGCGGGGGAAGCACGGCCGAGGTGAGCATTGTGTTCCCTGCCCCAACGGCGAGCAGGCAGAAGAACAGCAGAAGGAATGCGCCGCGCCTGTCGGGGCGGGATGTGCCGGGACTGGATGCATCGGGGGGCGGGCTGTTCTCCATGGGACCGGGATAGGGCGCGGGACGATTCTGCTCAAGCGGCAGCGATAACGCATCCTTGGCTTTGGGGCCTCGACGGTGACGGGTTTTGAAATCTAGACTGGCGTGAGTGAGAGCTAACGATGGCAGGTGTGGCCTTGTTGAAGACGATTGGCTTCAAGCGATTGGGCGGACTGGCGCTGGGCGCCGCGCTGCTGGCAGCGCCTGTGGCGGCGCAATCGCGCCTGCAGACAATGCCGGGCTACGATCAGTGGGCGAAGATGGCGCCGCTGATACCGGGGGCCGTGACGTCCGGCGCGATCAATGCGGAGTGGGCCTCGGATTCGAAATCGTTCGACTACAGCTTCGATGCGACACGCTGGCGGTTTGATCTTGCGACACAGCGGGTGTCGGAGGCGACGGCCCCGCCGGCCAACGCCAAGCCGGCCGCGCCGGCAGGACCCGTATTTGCGCGCGGACGTGGACGCGACGCTGACGTGCTGTCGCCGGATGGGACGATGCGGGCGATCTCGCGCGACCATAATATCTGGATCGTGCCGGCTGCGGGCGGAGCTGAGAAACAGATCACGGCCGATGGCGGCGCAGCTACACGCATCCGTCATGGCGTGGGCAGCTATGTCTATCTGGAGGAATTCAACGTCTCGCAGCCGGTGTGGTGGTCGCCGGACGGAAGCAAGCTAGCGTGGATGCGCTATGACGAGGCGAAGGTGGAGGATTATTTTCTCCAGCTCGACCAGACGCGGACATTGTCGACCGTTCTGACGGAGGCGTATCCGCATCCGGGGACCAACAATCCCGTGGCGGACCTGATGGTCCATGACATGCGAACCGGGCTCACCAAGGCGATGGACGTGCGCGAGGGCGCGACGTTCGCCAATGAGGTTGTGGGTCACTACATCTGGGCGGCGCAATGGACCAAGGACGGGAACGACGTGCTGGTGCAGCGCGCGGACCGGCTGCAGAAGCACTTTGATCTGGCGGCGTGTTCAGCTGCGAGCGGGAAATGCCGCTCGGTGGTGCGCGAGAGCCGGCCGGGATCGTGGGCGGATGGTGAAGCGCCCCGGTTTCTCAGCGACGGCAAGCGGTTCATCTGGACATCCGAGCGCAACGACTTCCGCAACCTCTATCTCTACGATCTTAGCGGGAGACAGCTGGCGCGGCTGACGCGCAACGCATTCGACATGGTCGATATTGTCAGGGTCGACGAACAATCCGGCTGGCTCTGGTATACGGCGCGGTCGGGCGACAACCACATGCTGGTGCAGCTGCATCGCGTGCGCCTTGATGGATCGGGCGACAGGCGTCTGACCGATCCCAAGCTGACGCATCGCGTGGACGTCTCGCCAGATAGCCAGTTCTTTGTCGATGTCGAACAGGCGCACGACACGCCGCCGGTCTCGCGGCTGCGGGATTTCAACGGCAAGCTGGTTGCCGAGATCGCGACGAGCGACCTCAGAGACTTCGATGCAGAAGGCCTGAAGCGCGCTGAATTTTTCACCTACACTGCAGCGGATGGGAAGACACAGCTTTACGGGCAGCTGCAGTTTCCTTCCAACTTCGATCCGGCGAAAAAATATCCTGCGCTGGTGAGCGTATATGGCGGGCCATCGTCGAACGGGCTCAACGAGAACTTCGTGAACGCCAATCCGCTGGCGGAGTACGGCTTCCTGATTGTGAAGCTGGATGCGCGCACGAATCTGGGCCGCGGGCGCAAGGTGCTTGATACGACCTACAAGCAACTGGGTATTGCGGAGATCGACGACATGGCGGCCGGCATCCGCTCGCTGTGGAGCCGACCCTATTTCGATCGCGAGCGCGTGGGCATGTACGGGACCTCGTATGGCGGCACCGTTTCAGCGGCCATGGTGTTACGCCACCCCGATGCCGTGCAGGCAGCGTCGGCAAGCTCGCCCGTGACGGACTACCGGCTCTACGACACGGTTTATTCCGAACGGCATCTGGGCCTGCCGCAGACGGATGCGGACGCCTATGACCGGGCGGCGCTGTTGCCGCTGGCCGGCCAGCTCCGGGGCGACCTGATGCTGTATTACGGCACGTCGGACGACAATGTTCATCCGAAGAACACGCTGCAGCTGATCCAGGCGCTGCAGGCGGCGGGCAAAAGCTTCGAGGTGCAGGTGGGACCAGACAAGGGCCATACGGGCCTCGATCAGCGCAGGATGATGGAGTTCTTCATCGAGCGTTTGATCCTCGACCGGCAGACCCAGCCGGGGCGCTCTCCGGCGGCGGGTTTTGGCCCGAACGCCGATCCGGGCTGAGACGCCGCGGAACGGCAAATCGGTTCCAAGGCCGCCAAAAAACGGAGCAGATTCGTGTGTGCCAAGGCGGGATCGCGCCTGCGGCAAGAGTCAAGTGATTAATTCTAGGGCAGTTTCTGGTTTTGCACCCCTAGGTATGGCCCAAACCCCTGTTTCCCGTGCTATAGGGCGCGTCCAGGACAGGCCAGAATCCCAAACGGATGCTGGCCGCTGGGGAGCATGGATCCGGGCGGCACTCCGGATCTTTCGCGCTACTTGTCTTGTCTCAGGGGTGCATGCGCGTGCAGTCATTGAAGATCGACGGGACGACGCCAGAAAGCGTCGTTCACCAGAGTGTCCAGGGCCAATCGAACACCAGCCGCCTTGCGCACGGCGCGGGATCTGACGCGGGTTTCGCACGACGCCCGCCCGAACAACGCCTTGAGATGCCTGCCCAGCCCCTGTCGACGCGCCGCTCGAAGCCAGAGCGCGAGACCGACGGCCAATGGCGCTTCCTCTTCATCCTCGCTGGCGCGATCGCGATCACCACATTTGCCAGCCAGGCCATGCTCGCGGGTTTCAAGCCTGGCGGCGTCAACGTTCTGGAATGGGCCGCGGTCATCCTGTTCTTCTTCAACTTCGGCTGGCTTGCGACCGCCAGCCTCACCGGGGTCGCCGGAACGATCTCCCTGCTCTTCCAGCCCAAGCTTCCGCCGCCATCGAAAGAACTTCCCGACAAGGGCAATCTCACCGCCATCATCATCCCGATCTACCAGGAGAAGCCCTCCAAGGTGATCGCCGCCGCAGAAGCGATGTGGGACTCGCTCCGTGATCTGAATGCGGAATCCGGCTTCGAGCTTTTCTTCATCAGCGACACGATGGACCCGGCCCTCGCCGAGATCGAGGAACAGGCGATCCAGGACCTGCTGCGCCGCCGCCCCGATCAGCCGTTCTGGTATCGCCGCCGCCGCGAGAACACCCAGAAGAAGCAAGGCAACATCAACGATTTCGTCCAGCGCTGGGGCGGCCGTTACGAGTACATGCTCGAACTCGACGCTGACAGCTTCGTATCGCCCGAGGCGATGCTGGAACTGGTGCGCCGCATGGATGCGAGCCCGCGCACGGCGCTGATCCAGTCGCTTCCGATCATTGTCGGCGCCCGCACTTTCTCCTCGCGCGCCCAACAGCTGGCGCTGCGCGTACATGGCGGCCTGTTCGGCGCCGGCCTCACCTGGTGGTCTGGCGGCGCAGGAAACTTCTGGGGCCACAACGCGCTTATCCGCCTCGCCCCGTTCGCCAAGCACGCCAGCCTGCCCGACCTTCCCGGCAAAGAGCCGCTCGGCGGCAAGATCCTCAGCCACGACTTCATCGAAGCCGCCCTGCTGCGCCGCGCCGGATGGCGCGTCGAAATCGCGGGCGACATTTCAGGCAGCTACGAAGAAGCCCCGCCGACACTGGTCGATCTCGCCGCGCGCGACCGGCGCTGGGCGCAGGGCAACGTCCAGCAGATCCAGATCCTGTTCGCCAAGGGCTTCGACTGGCTAAGCAAGGTTCACATCCTTGCAGGCGTGATGGGCTACATGTCCGGCCTGCTGTGGCTGAGCCTGATCGTGATGGGCGTGTTCATCGCAGGATGGGCCAAGTTCTTCGAGCCGACAGTCGTTGTGCCGGCCGACCCAACCGCAGGGTTGCGACTGCTGCTGGCGACGGCGATCGTGCTGACCTCTCCAAAATGGCTGGCGGTGATCCTGTGGGCGGCAGGCAAGCTGCCGGGCTGGAACCGCAATCCCCGTTTCCTGCTCGCGGTGCTGGCTGATCTCGCCGTTACGGCGGTGACGGCGCCGATCACCATGATGAACTTTGCCGGGTCGATCCTGTCGACGCTGATGGGCGTCGATGGCGGCTGGCGGCCGCAGGTGCGTGACCGCAACGGCTTCGCGTGGATGGATCTGGTGCGGCACTACATGCAGCACATGATCTTCGGTTTCGTTCTGCTGGTCGCGTGCTTTGCGATCTCGCCCACCTTCATGCTGCAGAATGCGCCGCTGGCCTGCGCGCTGATGCTGGCGCCGCTGATCACGCGGCAGCTGTCTATGGTGGCGCGTCGCGGCTCGACACTGTGGCACCTGTTCGCCACGCCGGAAGACCTGAACCAGCCGGATATCGTTCGCGCGGCTGAGCGGCTTGCAGCGCGTGGGACGACAGAGGTTCGCAGGCTCGCGCCGCCGCCGGTTCGCCGCAGCCGGTCGATGCAGCGCGTGGGCGTGGCCGTCCGGCGCGCGATGCGCCGCGTGCGCAGGCTTCAGCAGCCTGGCTTCACCAGGCGTGACGCAGACTGAGCCAGAACGCGGCTTCCGATTCAGCATCGGCGATGTGATTGGGCTGGCTCGACAGCGCAGCGGCCGCTTCAAATGTCGTAAGGTCGCCAAGATTCGTGACCCACGCCGCTTCCAGATCGAATTCGCGGCCTGAGGGCGTCAGCCCTGCGGTGCGAGACTCGTAAATGATGGCGCCAGACTTCGCGACTTCGACCGGGGCGTTGAAGGCAAGCGTTCCTCCTTCCGCGCGGCGCGGCTGGCCTGCGGAGAAACGCATGACGCCGCCGGCAAACGGATGCTGCGCGCTGAGCGACCATGCGCTGGTCCAGAGGCCGGAGACATTGAGCGTGTCGACCTGCGCATCGGCGGCTTCAAGCGAGCCGGAGACGATCCACGCGCCAACATCGCGGCGCGCTTCGAGGCTGATGGCGGACATGCGAGTGGCATCATCGCCGCCGAAGCGGCTCTGGAAGGCGCCACCCAGCGTGGCTTCGGTATCCTTGAGGGAGGAATAGCCGAGGCGCATGGCCCAGCCCTGCCCGCCCGCGCCGACGCCGATGCTGCTGGCGCTGCGCGTGAAGCCGCTGGAGGTACGCACGTCGAGCGTCATCGGACCAAATGCCTGCGCAAAGCTGGTCCAGCTGTCGCCGGAGCCGAGCGTGGCGGGGCCGGACGGATCATCGATCAGCATCATGCCGGGCGTGAGGCGCTGGGGTCCGCCGCCACGGCCGAGCGAGACTTCGGAATTGGCAAAACTGTAGCTGAGCTGGAAGGTGGGGTCAGGGTCTTCCATCCATGGTGTGCGTGGATCGTAGGTTGGGCGCGGGGCGTTGAACCACGAGACCAGTGCATCGCCCATCGCCACGGCCCGCGCATGGCCCCGCGCATAGTCGGCGCGCAGGCTGAAATCGCTGAAGGTGGAACGGGCGGCCAGCAGGCGTGTGTTATCTATGCGGAAGCCGCGCGAGAATTTATCCTGAAAGACAAGGCCGTTGAAGACGCCCGAATGCTCGACCCAGTCACCCATTGCGCCACGCGCCGGAGCGAGCGCGGTTGCGACTTCGACCAGCGCGCCGTCGAAGGTGAAACTGGTTGCCCCGATGGGCGAGAAGGCGCGCTGGAGATTGAGGATACCGCGCCCGCCGACTGAATCCGTACCGGCGCCGGCGTTGATGCCGAGCACCGCGTCTGGCGACGTCGTGACGTAGTCGTCGGCTGACTCCAGCAGCGCCAGCAGCGCGTTCTCAGGCGTGATATTGGGGAACAGGTCGAGCATCAGCGCCAGCGCGCCCGCGACATGAGGCGCGGCGAAGGATGTGCCAGTGGCGGCCCAGTAATCGCCGTCGCTGTCGGCGTCGTTGTTCGCGCCATTGGGAAGACGAATGTTGTCGTCCACGCCCGCTGTGATCACCGACACGCCGGGGGCTAGCAAATAGTAGTTTGCAGTAGCGCCTGCGCGATTGGAGAAAGTTGGCATTGCCCCGTTGCGGTCGACCGCGCCAACCGCAACCACGCGACCGAGCGATTGGGCCTGGCCGGCGATGTAGGCGGGTTCGCCGGGCGACATACCTTCGGCGGCGGCGGCGCCAGATGGCGCAGCGCCTTCATTGCCGGCGGAGATCACGACAAGCACGCCCTGCGCCGCGGCATTGCGAATGGCGTTCTCGAGCGTCTGATCCGTGTCGACCTCGCCGCCGAGCGACATGTTGATGATCTTGGCGCCGTTCGACACGGCGTAGTTGATTGCCTGAACAAGACTGGGGTCGCTGAACTTGCACCCTTCATCCTCGCCCGTTGTCTGGCAGGAGCCGGGCGTGTCGGCGCGGATCGCCAGCACCTTTGCCTCGTAGGCGACGCCATGAACGCCGGGACCGGCGCCTGCGCCATCGCGGCGCGCGACGATGATGCTGCTGACCATCGTGGCATGGCCATCCGAGTCGATATCGGTCGAGCTACGCGTTGACGCACGTGTGTCAAACGAGCCGGCGATCTGGCCCTGAAGCTCGTTGATGGAGGTGTCGACATTGGTGTCGATGACCGCGACCGTGATGCCCTGCCCGGTCGCGCCGAGAGCGTAGGCGGACGAGGCATGGATCTGACCAAGGCCGCTACGGTTCTGGCTTGTAAAGCCGGAGCCGAAATATTCCGCCGTCTCGAATGATGAAGGCGGTGAAACAGGAGGGGGCGGCGGAGGTGGTGGCGGCATCATCGGAGGCGATGGCGGCAAAATGGGCGGCGGGGGAGATTGTGGAGATCCGCCGCTTCCGCCGGCGCAAGCCGTTACGGTGGACGACGCCAGCGAGATCAACAGCGCAGCTCTTACGGCCTTTGCAATGGATGGCGCGCGATCATCAGACATCGGCATCCTCCCTTCGCAGCAGCTGCGACGCGATACGCCATGCTGACGTGCGCGTGGCGGCAGGGTCAAGCGGCCGGAGGAACGACGCTGAGCGCGACAGCTGATCTGTGATCAGCGAGCGACCGCGCGACCCAGAAAAAGCGGGATCGAATTCAAGGGCGTTTCGACCCAGTCGAGCAGAAGATCATGGCGCTCCACCGGAACCGCATCGACCTGCTGCTGGGCGTAGGCGAGACCCAGATAGAAAACGCGACCGGTGGCGCGGAGCTGAGTAACCGCGCGATCATAATGGCCTTTGCCATAGCCGAGGCGGCGGCCGCGCGCATCAAACGCCAACAAGGGCGTGAGCACGAGATTGGGACGAACGATCTCAGCGCCTGCGGAAGGTTGAGTAAGGCCGAACGGGCCCTTCTCCAATGTTTTGGGCGAGGCATCGCGAAAGGTCATTTCGCCGCCACCCTCGACCCGTGGCAGCACGATGCGGGCGCCCTGCGCGGCAAGACGTGTGAGCAGCGGGCCGGCGTCAAGCTCATCGCCGATTGCGATCGTTCCGGCGACGACAGGCCCGTAGCGTTCGAACAGCTTGATCGGAAAGCGCGCGGCAAGTCTTTCGGCTGCATCCGGGTCGCGAGCGGCGGCTTCCGTGCGCATCTCCATCATGTGGCCGCGCAGGATGGCCTTCTGCTCGATGATTTCGGCTGAATCAGTCACGCGCGCTCCGGAGTTCGCTCCACGGAGCGCGGATGAGGGGAAAGGGTTGGCGGGGCCACGTGCGCCGTACGAGCTTTTCATTCCCGTTCGACCCAGCAAGCTAGGTGGGCGCCAGGTGATGGGGACCACGGTCCCCGCCAGAGCCAGCTCCCGAACAGAAATGTACGGTCGACGGAATGTGTTGCCGTTCGAACGCTGCAGCTTACCGCCGGGAACCAAGGTAGTGGCGCCGCCCCTTTCCAACAAGTGAATTCAGCTGAAAGACCCGATCCGCGAGCAGGCGGAGGCCGGATTAACCTGGATCCGCCCCTCCCCGGACCAGGAATGAAGCGTGAGCGTTCGCGTTTTTGGCGACGCCCGCCAGAACCGTGGCGCATTGGCTGCGTCATTGAACTTTTTCACAACTGCGCTCTCAGCTTCACACGACTGAGAACCAACAGTCACGCAATGCTCCTACCCCCGCCCGGCGCGCCTGAATGGGACGGCGCTGATGCGAAGGGGTGTCTTGTGAGAATCAAGCTTCTGATGGGCGTAGCGATCGTTTCGCTTTGCGCCGGCAATGCGTGGGCGCAGTCGGGCGTGCCTGCTGCTGAAACCGAGGATACAAACCGCGACGTCGTCGTGATCATCGGTCAGGGCGAGACCCGCCAGGTCCAGACACTGACGGATGCGGACCTCGAACTCGAAGCGGCCGGGTCGAGCCCGATCAAGCTGATCGAGAGCCTTCCCGGCGTGAACTACACCGCTGCAGACCCGTTCGGCGCGTATGAGTGGGCCGTCAACATCAACATCCGCGGCTTCCAGAAAGACCAGCTCGGCTACACGCTGGATGGCGTGCCGCTGGGCGACATGAGCTATGGCAACTACAACGGCCTGCACATCAGCCGCGCCATCATCTCCGAAAATCTCGGCCGCGTTGAGCTGGCGCAGGGCGCAGCCTCCCTGTCGACAGCCTCGACTTCCAACCTTGGCGGCGCGCTGACCTTCTTCAGCCGGAAGCCTTCGGATGCATTCGGCGGCGAAGTCGCCCTCACTGCTGGCGATGAAAGCATGTTCCGTGGCTACGCCCGGCTTGAGACCGGCGCGATCGACGCGATCGGCGGCGGCAAGGCTTCGATCTCCTACGCCAATCAGGAGATGGACAAGTGGAAGGGCGAAGGCCCGCAGAAGCTTGAACAGCTCAATATCAGCTTTGAACAACCGCTCGGGCCGGGCGTGCTGTCCGGTTTCTATGACTGGTCCAAGCGCCGCGAGACCGACTATCAGGATCTCTCGCTCGAGATGATCGATCGTCTTGGTTCTGATTGGGATAACTTTGCGCCGAACTGGACGCTCGCCCAGCAGGTTGCCGACATCGCCAACAATCGCGGCGATACCGGCGCGCCGGTCACCAACGCGGCAGCCGGAACAACCTATCCCGCGCCGATCACGACGGCTGACGATGCGTACTACGACGCATCCGGCCTGCGCGACGACACGCTGGCGCGCCTGACCTATGACTGGGACGTCACCAGCGATATCAGCGTCTCGGCAACCGCCTACATCCACGAAAACGAAGGCCAGGGCATCTGGTTCACGCCGTATGTGAGCCCGTTCCAGTTCGGCCAGGGTGGACCCAACGTCTCCCCGATCTCCGTGCGCACGACCGAGTACGACATGAACCGTTCAGGCGTGCTGGGTCATGCGACCTGGGCTCTGGGAGATCACACCGTCGAGGGCGGCTTCTGGTATGAGTACAACGATTTCAACCAGGATCGCCGTTTCTACGCCAACACCCGTTCGACTCCGCGGCCGACACTGGACTTCATGCGCAACCCGTTCGCCACGCAGTGGTCCTACGCGTATGATTTCGAGACCACGATGTTCTATATCCAGGACACCTGGGCCGTCACGGACGCGCTCACCGTTTCCGGCGGCTTCAAGGCCGTGAAGGTGGAGATGGCGGTCGACACCAACATCGCCGGCTTCACTGCGCCGACGCCCGGCTCCAACGCCGATCTCGACGGCACGATCACATCGGAAGACAGTTTCCTGCCGCAGATCGGCTTCACCTACGAAGTCGCCGACAACAGCGAGATCTTCGGTGGTTATACCGAGAACATGCGGGCGCACACGCTGGCGCCGGCTTCGAGCCAGACCCAGTCGGGCTTCGACTTCATCAAGCAGAACACCGATCCGGAAAGCTCCAGGACGATGGAACTCGGCTGGCGCTATCGCAGCGGGCCGTTCCAGGGCGTTGCAGCGGCGTACTATGTGAAGTTCGACGACCGCCTGCTTGGTCTCTCGTCTGGCGCAGGCATCATCGGCAACCCGTCGGTGATCAAGAACGTCGGCAGCGTGACCACCAAAGGCCTCGAACTCGCCGGCACTTACGACATCACCAACGAATGGACGCTGTTCGGATCGTATGCATACAACGACTCGAAATACGACGACGACGTGGTGGACGCGACCCTGCCCGCGCCGATCCGCACCAGCGGCAAGACGGTGGTGAACGCGCCGGAACACCTGTTCAAGGCTGACCTCGGCTACGACAACGGCACGTTCTTCGGCAAGTTGTCGCTTGCCTACACGGGCTCGCGCTACTTCTCGTACCTGAACAATGCAGAAGTCGACGGCTACACGCTTGCCGACTTCACGGCAGGCTATCGCTTCTCGGGCAATGACCTGCTTGAGGGGCTGGAACTGCAGCTCAACGTCACCAACCTGACGGATGAAGACTATGTGTCGACGATCGGCACCAACGGCTTCAACGTGAGCCCCGACAACCAGACACTGATGGTGGGTTCGCCCCGCCAGGTGTTCGCGACGATCCGCAAATCGTTCTAGCTCGATCGCGCACAGACGATTTGATTGGGCCGCTGGAGCTGACGCTCCGGCGGCCTTTTCGCTTGCATCATCCGGTTTGAATCGAGTCCACAACGTCCGCGCGGTCGAAGTCGATCGGGGCGCTTAGCGCTGGACCGACATAAGGCTCGATGGGCGAGCTGATCGGCAAGATAGGTCGCGGCGTCGAGCACGCGGCGCACATTGTGACGATTGAAAAGATCAGGCCCCACGCCTTCATTCGCGTCTCCCGCGCTGAAGCATGACCCCGCGCGAGAATTGCGTTGGAAGCGGCTGGTTGTAAAGCGGTCTAGTTGAACGACTTCGCCAGTTTGTCGACGGCCATGATCTGGCGCATCAGCTCTTCGAGCTTGTCGAGCGGAACCATATTGGGGCCATCGCTCGGCGCCGAGTCCGGATTCTCGTGCGTCTCGATGAAGACGGCGGCGATGCCGACAGCTGCTGCTGCACGGGCGAGGATCGGCACGTACTGACGCTGGCCGCCGGACGTTGCGCCCTGCCCGCCAGGCTGCTGCACGGAGTGCGTCGCATCGAACACGACTGGCGCGCCAGTGGCGGCAAGTTCAGGCAGCGCGCGCATATCCGAGACAAGCGTGTTGTAGCCGAAGCTGACGCCGCGCTCGCACACGAGCACGTCACGGCAGCCGGACTGAACCAGCTTGTTCACGACATGCTTCATGTCCCACGGCGCGAGGAACTGGCCCTTCTTCACGTTGATCGGCTTGCCCGCTTGCGCCGCCGCCACGAGGAGATCGGTCTGACGCGAGAGAAACGCGGGAATCTGCAACACATCGACCGCCTGGGCGACCTCGGCGCATTGTTCCGGCAGGTGAACGTCCGTGATCACAGGCAGGCCGGATGTCTCACGAATCTCGTTGAAGATGTCGAGCGAGGCAGAGAGGCCGAGGCCGCGCGCCGTCGAGATGCTCGAACGGTTCGCCTTGTCGAAGCTGGTCTTATAGATGATCTGCGTTCCAAGCCGGTCCGCGATCTCGCGCAGGCGGGCCGACATTTCCAGCGCGTGGGCGCGGCTTTCGAGCTGGCAGGGGCCGGCGATGAAAGCCACTGGCAGCTGCTGCCCGATCCGGACTGTTCCGCGCGGAGCCGGGACTTCCACAATGCTGTTGGGGGTGAGGTTCAGGCCGTCAGCCATCTGGAACGCTCCTTTTCGTGAAGCCCATATGGCGCCATTGGCCGGGCCGCACCAGAGGGCGGCTCAGCCGATTGCAGGCCGCATGGTCGCAGGCGAACGGATGGCGCTAGGGCAGCCCACAGGCTGGAAAGGATTGTCCCGCTAGTTCTTGTCCAGCGCCGCGACGATGCCGTCGACCGCCTCAGCAACCAGATCATCCGTTTCGGCCTGCGCCATCACGCGGATGAGGGGCTCGGTGCCGGATTTGCGCACAAGAAGCCGCCCGCGCGAACCGAGCATTTTTTCGGCTGCGGCGATGGCATCCTGAACGGGCTTGCGGCTGAGCGGGTCTGCGCCCTCGAACTTGCGGTTGACCAGCTTCTGCGGCGCCGGATCGAACACGTGAGCGACTTCGGACAAGCGCTTGCCGGTTTCGACCATCACGGCGAGCACCTGAAGGGCGGCCAGCAGGCCATCGCCCGTTGTCGAGAAGTCGGAGAGCACAACGTGGCCGGATTGTTCGCCGCCGACATTGAGGCCCTTCTCCATCATGCGGGCCACCACATAGCGATCACCCACCTGCGTGCGCTCCAGCTTTACGCCGATGCTCTTGAGGTGGTTCTCGAGGCCGAGATTGGACATGACGGTGGCGACAACCGTGTTCTTCGCAAGCCTTCCTTGGCTCTTCCACGAGGAGGCAATGAGACCAAGCAGCTGGTCGCCATCGATGATCCGGCCATTCTCGTCGCACATCGCAACGCGGTCCGCATCGCCATCGAGCGCAATGCCGATGTCGGCGCGATAGCGGTGAACAGCTTCGACCATGGCGCGCGTATCGGTGGAGCCGATCTCGCGGTTGATGTTGAAGCCGTTCGGCTCGTCGCCGATGGGGAAAATTTCCGCGCCAAGTTCGTAGAGCGCCTTGGGGGCGACCTTGTAGGCCGCGCCATTGGCGCAATCGATCACGATGCGCAGGCCAGACAGGCGCAGCTTGCGCGGGAAAGTCGATTTGACGATCTCGATATAGCGTGACTGCGCATCGTCCACGCGCTCGGCGCGGCCAAGATCTGGAGACGCCGCAAGGTTCTCATCCAGCGGCCTGGCCATCAGGCCTTCGATGGCGATCTCGGCTTCGTCCGACAGCTTGTAGCCATCCGGCCCGAACAGCTTGATGCCGTTGTCCTGATAAGCGTTGTGCGAGGCGGAGATCATGACGCCGAGATCCGCGCGCAACGAGCGGGTCAGCATGGCGACGCCGGGCGTCGGCAGCGGGCCAAACAGGCGCACGTCCATGCCCATGGCGGTAAAGCCCGTCGTGAGTGCAGGTTCCAGCATATAGCCGGAGAGCCGCGTATCCTTGCCGATGACGACGAGATGCCGGCGCGGATCGGAACGGCGGAAATAGGTGGCGGCCGCCATGCCAAGGCGCATCGCCATTTCAGGCGTGACATTGCCCTGGTTGGCCGTGCCGCGGATACCGTCCGTTCCGAAGATCTTCCGCGCTGTCATCGTACCTCACTCAACCGGCCCGGCAGACGCCAAGGCAGCGGATAACCGCCATGCCGATAGCCGAAACTCCATAACCTGCAATGAAGTCGTGATTTTCATGACGGAGCTAGGCCAAGTTTTGCAATACTTTATGCTGCCCATCTTCTAGATCACCCCCCGTATTGGGGCGGCCCGGAGCCTAAGCGAATGTGCGGTATCATTGGTATTCTCAGCGACACGCCGGCGGCGCCCCGCCTGGTAGAGGCGCTGAAACGTCTGGAATACCGTGGATATGATTCGGCCGGCGTCGCCCTGCTGGAAGCCGGAAAGCTCAAACGGCTGCGCGCGCCGGGCAAGCTGAACAATCTCGACGAGAAGGTGCGCGAACTGCCGCTGAAGGCAGGTGTTGGCATCGGCCATACGCGCTGGGCGACCCACGGCCAGCCGAACGAGACCAACGCCCACCCCCACGCCTCGGGCAAGGTCGCCATCGTCCACAACGGCATCATCGAGAATTTCCGCGAGCTGCGCGAAGCGATGGAAGCGCGCGGCCGCAAGTTCGAGACCGAAACCGATTCCGAAACGATCGCCCACCTGATCGACGAAGGCCTGAGCAAAGGCCTCAAGCCAAAGGATGCGTTCAAGGCGACGCTGGACCAGTTGCGCGGCGCATTCGCTATCGCAGCGATCATCGAAGGCGAAGAGAACCTGATCCTGGGCGGGCGCCGCGGATCGCCGCTGGTGATCGGCGTTGGCGAGAAGGAAATGTTCCTCGGCTCCGACGCGCTGGCCGTCGGACCTTTCACGCAGCGCGTGATCTATCTGGAAGAAGGCGACTGGTGTGCCTTGACGCGTACGTCGTTCGAGATTTTCGACGCGGCAGGGAAAAAAGTCGAGCGCGCCGAGACCCATGTACCGGCTGCAGGCGCGGCTGCCGAGAAGGGCAATTATCGCCACTTCATGCAGAAGGAAATCTACGAGCAGCCCGACTTCGCCGGTCGCACGATCTCCGCCTATGTCGAGGCGTTCGATCTCAAGGCCGTGCTGCCGACACGGCCGGGCAAGAAGGCGCTCGACTTCACGCAATTCGATCGCATCCAGATCGTCGCCTGCGGCACCGCTTACTACGCCGGCTTCGTCGCCAAGTACTGGTTCGAACAACTCGCAGGCATCGTAACTGACGTCGATGTCGCATCCGAGTTCCGATATCGCGAGCCCGTGCTCGGGCCGAAGACGCTTGCCATCGTCGTCACCCAGTCAGGCGAGACCGCCGACACCAAGGCCGCGATGGAATACTGCAAG
>CALMWO010000063.1 GCA_937873805.1 uncultured Hyphomonadaceae bacterium | reverse complement strand
GCTTTCCTCCCGATCAGGCCCGGCGTTGGTTCGCTGAGTCCCTTTACGGAGGGGAACCTATCGCCCTGTGGTTCCGGCGCAATCCACACGTGCGGGTTTAGTGCCGCAGGTCACACAGATTTGCGGCGTAAAACCCTGTTTACGGCCACTTTGGACAGGACGCCGAGCGTGTAGGCCGCGCCCTGAAGGTCGGACGCCATCAGGCGCGCCGATGCGGTCAGCTTCTTTGCTTTCAGCGTGTCTGTGACCGCGACGAGCTGGTTCACATTGCGCAGAACGCGGTCGCGCCGGGCAAGCGCTGCCTTTTCCTTAGCAGAGAGTTTTGCGCCGTGGCGCGCAACGAAACGCTTCTCGGCTGCGAGCCAGGCAAGGGTCTGCTCCGGCTTCAGGCGATGCGATGTTGAGCTGGACGAGCGGGTGTAAAAATAGTCCGCGTCCGGGCTGTAGATCATGCGCGCTTTCTCCGCGAGCAGATCGGCTATCAGATAGTAGTCCTCGCTGTTGCGGAGCGAGGTGTCGTAGGTGACGCCAGTTCGTTGCAGCGTGCTCCGCCTGATCAGCGGTTTCAGATAGCCAATCGTATCGCCACCCGTCATCGGGTTGTTGAAGCGGATCCAGGTAAGCAGGTCGATGTCGCGCGATGCAGCGAAGTCGCGGGATTTCAGGAAGGGTTCCGACCCGATTGGTTGGCCCGCCTCGTCAACCTCGATCATGTTGTCGACGACGATATCCGCGTCGCTGCGATCAGCGAGCGCGACAAGCTTGGCGAGGCGCTCGGGCCGTATGGTGTCGTCAGCGTCGAGAATGGCGATGTAACGACCACGTGCCGTAGCGATGGCGAGATTGCGTGCAGCCGATGGGCCGGAATTCTTTGCCAGCTGCCTGGCGGTGATCTGCGAATACTTCGCTGCAAGCTGACCCAGTACGGAGAAAGTCGCATCAGGCGAGGCATCGTCGACAGCGACCACCTCGACGTTCACGGCATTGGAGGCCAATGCAGATTGTATGGCGCGTTCGATAAACGCAGCCGCTTTCCACGTCGGTACGATCACGCTGACGTCGATCGATTCAGGCACGGGAATGTTGTCCAGCAGCTTCGGCGGGAATCGGCGCGGATGTAGCGTTCAATCTGTTCTTCTTCGGCGCCTCTTTCCTTGAGGCGGCAATATAAAGAAGCACTGATGTGCTCGTAAATTCCAGCGCCAGGTCAGCTTCACTCTGCGATTTGACAATCGCCATGGCGACAACCACGAGAAAGACCGCGTTAATGGCGGTTTGATTGCGCAGCCAGGTAAGGCCAGCGCTCAGCAATGCCCAGCCCGCAAGAAACACCGTGGCCCAGTAGCCCGGATATCCGTAGTTCACGCCGTTTTCAAAGTATGAGTTATGGAAGCTGTATCCGGTAAACACTTCATGCCCGCCGGTGATGTAAACGAGGGTTGTGGCCATGGCGTTTTCTTTCCGCCAGTAGCCATTGGCGCCCAGGCCGGTGAGGGGATGCTCCGCCATTTGGCGTTGCGCAATTTCCCAAAGCGTTGTGCGGCCAGTCAGTGTGGAGTCTTTGCCAAGCGCTCCCAAGATGTCTGCTTTCAGGTCGACCTGCATTACTCCGAATGCCACATACGCGCCCGCTATGGCTGCAACGGCCCCGATCGCAAGGATCAATATCTGGGCGTGTTGAACCCTTCTGGCTGCTTGCCAGATGAAGCTGTGAACGAACATGAACGCCGAGGCCCCGATCAGGAGCAGTAGGCTTGTACCCGACTTCGACATGACGACCATAAATGCCGCCAGAAACATCGTTGCAGTTGCTGCGAGGCGAAGTCGGCGATCCACCTCGTTATCAAGAGCAAGTCCAATAGAGGCCGCAAACAACACAAACATGTGTCCCGCGAACCAGTTTTTCTGATCGAAGATGCCCGCCCACGCGCCCGAATAATCGACGTTATTGCTCGCAAGGCAGAGCAATGCCGTTAGGGTGCCGGCCACGAAATAGGTGGTCAAGATTGTGCGGCCAGAGAGTCGCGTTGCCACGTACACACCAACGATACCAGTCAAAGCCAGCTGCATACTCTTTCGCATGGCTTCGTTGACTGAAGGCGCCCAAATCGCCGAGATCAAACACAAAACTGGAATCACAAAGATCGGCCAGGATCGACCGACCGCTGGCATCGTTTGCCGCGCAAACAGGACGAACGCGAAAGCAAAATACGCAGCCGCCAAATACCTGAGCGGCAGAAGGAACGAATAAGGGAGCACCAGCGAGCAGATCCAGCAGAACAGAAAAAAGGGATCTGCGTAACGGGCGTAGTTCAGCAGGGAGGCGGGCCGCGCGGACGGGAGTCCGGGGGGTGAAGAGAGCGGCGGTGCGCCATCGGCGCCGGGGAAGAGCGTGCTCATGCCTGGGATCTTGCGGTCGGGGCGCCTGTGCCGTCGAGTAACTAGAGCAATATGTATACCAAGAGGTGAGCTTAACACGCGAGGGCTGCCTGTTAGGCGAGCCGGCGTTCTTAACCACAACTGTTGCCCTGAACGCTAGGAAAGCAGGCCGGATCAGAGCAAATTGGCGAGAGACGCGGTTGGCGGAATGTGAATCGCCCGGGAGAATGGTTAGCGATGTCCCAAATCAGAGTGGCCTGCGTCCAGATGCGGTCGGGCACGGACGTAGCCGCGAACATCGCTGCCGCGATCCTGCTGATCCGCGAAGCTGCGGCGCACGGCGCCCAGCTGATTGCGACACCGGAGATGACCACGCTGCTCGATCGGAAGCCGGGGGCGGTCTGGGAGAAATCGACGACCGAGGAGGCAGATCCCGGCCTTCGCGCCTTTCGGGCGCTGGCCGCGGAGCTGAAAGTTACCGTGCTGATCGGATCTATCGCGATCAGGGCGGAAGGCGGCAAGTGCGCCAACCGGAGCTTTCTTATCGGGCCGGACGGCAAGATCGTCGCGACATATGATAAGATCCACATGTTCGACGTGCAATTGAACGCTGGCAACATCTATCGCGAGTCCGACAGCTTTGCCGCCGGAGGCGATGCCGTGATCGCAAACCTGCCAGCGGGAAAGTTGGGTTTGACGGTCTGCTATGATGTTCGCTTCCCGGATTTGTTTCGGACGCTGGCGGTTGGCGGCGCAAAGGTTATTGCGGTGCCTGCCGCCTTCACGCGCATCACTGGCGAAGCGCATTGGCATATCCTGCTGAGATCGCGCGCGATCGAAACCGGATGCTTCATTGTCGCCCCGGCGCAGGGCGGAAAGCACGAGGACGGACGCGAGACTTATGGTCACTCGCTGATTATCGATCCGTGGGGTGAAGTTCTGGCCGAGGGTGGCATTGAGCCCGGCGTGATCGCCGCGACGCTCGACCTCGCCAAGGTTGATGAGGTGCGAGGCAAGGTGCCTTCGCTGAAACACGCGCGACCGTTTGGCGTGCCGAACGCATGAACCCGATTTACGCATCGCTGCCGGACACGATCTTTGATGTGATGTCCGGCTTGGCGCGTGAGACGGGCGCCGTGAACCTCGGTCAGGGCTTTCCCGAATGGGATGGGCCGCTCGATATCCGCGAGCGCGCAGCGCAGGCGGTTGTCGATGGACCCAACCAATATCCGCCCATGCGCGGCACGCAGATTCTGCGCGAAGCAGTCGCCGAACACTACGGGCGCCTGCAGGGCGTTGCGCTCGACTGGAAGACCGAAGTCACGGTCACGTCTGGTGCGACTGAAGCTCTGGCGGCGGCGTTGTTGGCGGTGTTGCAGCCGGGCGATGAAGTCGTGCTGTTTGAACCCATGTATGACAGTTACCTGCCGATGCTGCGGCGGGCAGGCGCGACGGCGCGCTTTGTTCGATTGAGTCCGCCAGACTGGCGGGTAGATCCGGCGGCGTTGGCCGAAGCGTTCACGGAGCGAACGCGTGCGGTGGTGCTCAACACGCCGCTCAATCCTTCCGCGAGTCTGATTGGAGCTGAAGATCTCGCGCTGATTGCCGTTCAGTGCGTGAAGCACGATTGCATCGCGATCTCCGACGAGGTCTGGGAGCATTGCGTCTTCGACGGCCGCTCGCATATGTCGATGCTACAGGCGCCGGGGATGCGTGAGCGGACGATCAAGATCGGCTCGGCAGGCAAGATGTTTTCGATGACGGGCTGGAAGGTGGGGTTTGCATGCGCAGCACCGAAGCTGACTGAAGCGTTCGCGAAGGCGCACCAGTTTCTTACCTTCACGACCCCGCCACATCTGCAAAGCGCTGTCGCCTACGGACTGGCCAAGCCGAGCGCGCACTTCGAGGACATGCGCACCCAGCTAGTGCGTGCGCGGGATCGGCTGTCTCTGGCGCTGAAACAGGAGGGGTTTCACGTTCTTCCGGCGGCGGGTACCTATTTCTCTGGTGTCGATCTGCATGCGTCAGGGATCGACATGGCTGATGCCGAATTTGCTGTCCGGGCGGTGAAGGAGTGCGGCGTGGCGACGATACCGTTCTCCGCGTTCTATGCCCGCCCGCCCGAAACTTCGCTGGTGCGCCTGTGCTTTGCCAAGTCGGACGCAACGCTGGACAAGGGTGTCGAAGGGCTGGCCAAAGCGCGCAGGCTGA
>CALMWO010000062.1 GCA_937873805.1 uncultured Hyphomonadaceae bacterium | reverse complement strand
GCCATAGATGCCCAGATGCTCCGCCGACGTGATCTTCCGCGCCGCCAGATCAGCCGCAACCGCCGCGAAATCATCGAACGCCCGCTGACGATTGCCCTTGAGCGCGGACTGGTGCCACGCCGGTCCGAACTCGCCGCCGCCACGGATGTTGGCAATGACATAAGCCCCGCCCTTCTCCAGCCACAGCTTGCCAAGCTCCGGCTTGTAAACCGGCGGGTAGGATACCTGGAAACCGCCATAGCCGAACATCATGGTCGCGGTTGAACCATCCAGCGGCGCATCCTTCGGGCGGACGACGAAGTAGGGAATTTTGGTTCCATCGCGCGAGGTCGCCTCGAACTGCTCGACCACATCTTTCGACGCGTCGAACCGTTCAGGCGCTTTCTTCACCACCTCAGCCGTGAACGCATCGACGTTCGCTAGGCTTAAGGTCGAAGGCGTCAGGAAACCTTCGTAGGAATAGAATAGCCGCCGGCTGTCCCGGCTGTATGAGCCAAGGTGGATTGCAGAGTTCTCAGGCGCCGGCAGCGCTGTTTCGCTCCAGCCGCCAAACTCGCCCTTGTCCGAGAATACCGCCGCGCGGCCACGGACATTGTCGTACAATGCCGCCACGACGCGATCGTCGAACACAGCGACTTCCTCAACCGACTGACGGGCAGTGGGTTCGAAGATCGTGATGTCCTTGTTGGTCAGCACCGCACCGACGCCCGGCGGCGGCGGCTTCAGCATGGCCATCGGCACAGCCATCAATGCCCCGGTGGGCGCCGTGGTATTGTTCACCTTCCACGCTTCATCGATCGAGAAAACAAGTCGCGGCTGCCCGCTCGACAGCACGCCGCGTACATTCACGCGTTGTGGCAGATCGAGCTTCACCGGCCTGACACCCACGAGTTCGTAGGTTTCCTGCCGGAACGTATCCAGCGGCCGCGAGATGATCACCGCAATCACCTGCCCCGAGCTGCTGCGCATCACCTCCGGGCTTACGCCATAGCCGCCATCCCGCGCCGAGCCCTTGAAGACCTCAACAGCGTTGGCCAGCTTCTGCCCGCGATTGAGCGCCTTCACGATGAACGGATAGCCGCTCTCTGTCAGCGTGCCCGGGCCAAAATCGGTTGCTACCAGAATGGTGTCATTGTCCATCCACGCAATGCGGTGCTTGCCTTCCGGCAGATTGAAACCGTTCGACACGAACTTCTTCTCGACCGTGTTGAACTCGCGGACGACCACTGCGTCCTTCCCGCCATCCGACAGGCTGACGAGGCAGCGGGTTTCTTCGGGCGGCAGGCAATCGACGCCCTTGTAGATCCAGTTCGCCTTCTCGCGCTTGGCCAGCGCGTCGATATCCAGAACCGTCTGCCATTTCGGCTTGTCGCTCTGATAGCTTTCCAGCGTCGTATGACGCCAAAGCCCACGAACTTGTTTCCCGTCCTGCCAGAAATTGTCGACGCCATCACCCCGGAAGGTAGGTTCTGGTGTCCGGTCCTGCGCCGTCAGGATCGCCAGCGCTTCCTTGCGGAACGCCTCGTAGCGCGGATCAGCCTTCAACACGGCGTCCGTCTTCGCATTCTGTTCCTTCACCCAATCGAGCGACTTCTTGCCGTTCACGTCTTCCAACCACAGGAACTCGTCCGCCGCCTTGACGGTGTCCGGCGCGAGATCCTTCGGCATGTGCGGCGGCGGAGCGACCGGCTCGATCGCCTGAGCGGTTTGCACCGATGGGCTCGGCTGTTGCGCGACACCGGGCTCCGGCGTGTCTCCCGGCGTGCCCGCACATCCACTGAAGCAGGCCGCAAGCGCCGCGAGCGCAATCCCGGAAACGATGCGGATCGAAGTGATGCCCAAGGCGGTCTCCCGTTAGTCAGCCCCGGAAAGCGAATACGCATGCGTTTCCAGATAGGGTGATAGCTTGCTAGCACACCTGTCCACGTGTCTTCCACTTAACGCTTCGCGCAACCCCGCCACAATTCCAACGCCGGGCGCCGCCGCTCCGCCGCAGTCGCCGTAACAACGTCATGGCGCGATCAACAGGCGAACGTGGTCACATTGTCTTGTCTGCTTCGAAGGGGCTGGGACCCCTGATGGAACAGATGATCACCCTCACAAATAATGGACTGCGCACGCGCCCCGCTCTGGCAGGCGCGCTGCTCGCTGCTACGTGCCTTGTGCCTGCGGCCTACGCGCAGCAACCCCGAGACGGAACCGTCAGCAAGTCTGAAGTCTCGTCCGGATCTCTCCTTCTCCAGTCGTCGACACCGGGCCGCTATGTCGAAGCGCCTCTGGTCGCCGCCGACGTGAAGATGGATATCGCTGGCCCCATTATCCGAACCAAGCTGACCCAGCGCTTCACCAACCCGACCCAGCAATGGGTGGAAGGCGTCTATGCCTTCCCTCTGCCGGAAGGCGCGGCGGTTGATACGCTGAAGATCGTCATCGGCGACCGCTTCATCGAAGGCGACATTAAGGAACGGCAGGAAGCGCGCATCATCTATGAGGAAGCTGCCGCCAGCGGCCAGCGCGCCGGCCTCGTGGAAGAAGAACGCCCGAACCTGTTCACTACCTCACTCGCCAACATTGGTCCCGGCGAAACCGTGGCGATCCAGATCGAATTCCAGGACAAGGCCCGGCTGGACAATGGCGTCTGGTCGACCCGCTTCCCGCTTGTCATCGGTCCGCGTTACAATCCGAAGCCAACTTTCGGCCTGACCGCTGACCGCACTGGCCGTTCGCTTTCAGTGACCGATCCCGTGCCAGATCGCGACCGCATCACGCCGCCCGTCCTTCACCCGGCCCATGAACCGACCGGCGTCGAAGGCCTGCGCCTGCCTGTCAATTTCGACATCTCGCTCGAAGCCGGCGTACCTATCGCGGACATTTCTTCGCAAACGCACGGTCTGGTCGTCACCAAGTCCGGCGCTGACGGCGCGCGTATTCACCTCAAGGACGGTGAAGTTCCTGCGGACCGCGACTTCGTCCTGTCGTGGAAGCCTGAGCCTGCCACGGCGCCGACGGCCAGCCTGTTCCGCGAACAGCGCAATGGCGAGGACTATCTTCTTGCCGTCGTGAACCCGCCCGCGATCAAGACCACGGCTCAGCGCCGCGATCGCGAGACCATCTTCGTGATCGACAATTCGGGCTCGATGTCTGGCGACTCGATGGACCAGGCGAAACAGGGTCTCTTGCTCGCCCTCAATCGTCTTGCACCCACCGACGAGTTCAACATCGTTCGCTTCGATGACACGATGGAACTGGTCTTCCAGACCGCCGTGCCCGCCAACGAACAGAACCTCGCTCGCGCGCGCCGCTTTGTCTCGAACCTTGAGGCCAATGGTGGCACGGAAATGCTGCCCGCCCTGCAGGCCGCGCTGGTCGACAATGACCGC
>CALMWO010000061.1 GCA_937873805.1 uncultured Hyphomonadaceae bacterium | reverse complement strand
CATGACGTCGACGGGGAAATTGTTCAGCACCGCGCCGTCCACCAACACCTGCCTGCTGGAGACAACGGGCGGCAGGATGCCGGGCAGGGAGATCGTGGCGCGCAGCGCCTCGCGCAGCAGGCCCTGCGTATGAACCTTGAATGTGCCCTGCGTGAGATTGGTCGACACGGCAAAGAACGGAATGGGCAGATCCTCGATCAGGCGATCGCCGAAGTGTTCTTTCAGGCGCGCATCGACCTTGTGGCCCTTCACGAGCCCGACGACGGGCAGGCGATAGTCGGAAAGTGGATTGGTTTCGACGAAGGCCTGATAGATCCGGCGATGGATTTCCTCGTCGTCCCAGCCACAGGCAATCGCTGCGCCGACGATTGCGCCCATCGATGCGCCGCCGATGAAATCGACCGGGCAGTTGGCTTCGCGCAGCGCCCTCATCACGCCGATATGCGCATACGCACGCGCGCCGCCGCCGGACAGCACAAGCCCAACCGACTTGCCCGACATGGTGCGCGACAGGCGCCGCGCATCGTTCTCGTCCATCTGGTTCCAGTGGAACACGCGGGTTGCTTCCGCCGCATCCATCCACTCTGCCGTCGATGTCACCTGACGCTCACCGCCATGATGCAGCAGCACAAGGTCAACCAGCCGGAACTGGCGGGCAGGCGAAGGGTCATCCGGCAGCAGGGGCTTGGATGGCCGCGCATCGGCGCGCGCGAACAGCCAGATGCGATCCGAGTGGCGCTGGGTCATCTTGAACCACGGCGTGTCGCCCAGCGTGGAGAGCAGCAATACGATGTCATTGCGCATTTCGAGTTCGTCGAAATAGGCCGCGGGCATGCCCACGGCTTCCTCGCCGACGATGGCGACGCGCATGCCCATGCCCTGCAACTCGGTGGACAGGGTGCGCGCCCTTTGCTTCAGGTCGATGGTGGGCGATGCCGCCACCAGCCCAAACACTCGCGGCTCGGCAGACCGGCCGGTTTTCTTCCGCGCCTGCCGCATGCGGATCATGATGACCCGCGTCAGCCGCTCCAGAATCTGCGGATCGGTTTTCACCAGGCTCATGAAGCCTTGCCGCGACATCGACAGCAGCTCGGTGTCGCGCAGGGCGAACACGGCGTTCTCGTGCGCTTCGCCGGCGATCATCGACATCTCGCCCACCGGCTCACCGGCGCGGATGTGGCCCAGCAGCTCCATCTTGCCGTTGGCGCTGATGCGGAAGGCGCCCAGCGATCCCGACAGCACGAAATAGATCTGGTCGGATGGCTCGCCCGGCCCGAACAGCTGCCAGCCGCCGGGAAGGCCGAAATAGCGCGTTTCGCTTTCGGCTGCCTTCAGGGCGCGCGGAGGCGCATCCCTCAGGAAGGGCACCGACTTCAGCGTCGGGAGCAGCGACGGCGCATCCGCTGCTTTGTCCTTGGTCTTCAAGCCCATGGTCGAACCCGGCCCGAAATCGTTAGCCCCTCCACCGTCAGCATATACGCACAACCCTGAAAGAAAGGTTGGAGCGATAAGTCGCGAGTGCCCGTGGCTGGCTTGCCACCCACCCCTCCCGTGACCTTAATGCCCAGAATCGGCAGACACGGCGGGGCGCAATGGCGCGACTACATTCTCAGGTAAGTGCGTCCTCGGAGCGCTTTCAAGGCAATGCTGCTGCAATGCAGCGGCTTGTTGCTGAACTGCAGGAGAAGACGGCGAAAGCTGCCCTCGGTGGCCCGGAAAGTTCGCGCACGCGGCATTCGGCACGCGGCAAGCTGCTTCCGCGCGAGCGGGTGGAGCAACTGGTCGACCCGGCGTCGCCCTTCCTCGAACTGTCTCCGCTGGCCGCCGATGGCATGTATGATGGCGAAGCGCCGGCTTCCGGCGTGATCACCGGCATTGGCCGGGTCTCGGGCCGCGAGTGCGTGATCGTCTGCAACGACGCCACGGTGAAGGGCGGGGCGTACTTCCCGATGACGGTGAAGAAGCACCTTCGCGCGCAGGAAGTCGCTCTCGAGAACAATCTGCCGTGCATCTATCTGGTCGACTCGGGCGGAGCGAACCTGCCGCACCAATCCGAAGTCTTTCCAGACCGGGAGCATTTCGGCCGCATCTTCTACAACCAGGCCAACATGAGCGCCCGGGGCATCCCGCAGGTTGCCGCTGTCATGGGCAGCTGCACCGCCGGCGGCGCCTATGTGCCTGCGATGTCCGACGAGACGGTCATCGTGCGCAAGCAGGGCACGATCTTTCTCGGCGGTCCGCCGTTGGTGAAGGCGGCGACCGGCGAGATCATCTCCGCTGAGGATCTTGGCGGGGCGGATGTTCACGCCCGCCGCTCGGGCGTTGCAGATCATTACGCCGCCAACGACTCTCACGCGCTGCAGATGGTTCGCGACATCGTCCGCAACTTCAACCGGCCCAAGCGCATCCATCTCGACGCCATCGCGCCACGCGATCCGGCGTTCGATACGGCAGAGCTTGACGGCGTTGTGCCGCTCGATGCGCGTGAGCCCTATGATGTGCGCGAAGTGATCGCGCGTCTTGTCGATGGTTCGGAGTTCGACGAGTTCAAGAAGCTGTATGGCGAGACACTGGTTACCGGCTTTGCGCGCCTGCACGGGCTGCCGATCGGCATCGTGGCCAACAATGGAATTCTGTTCTCTGAAAGCGCCCAGAAGGCCGCGCACTTCATTCAGCTTTGCGACCAGCGCGGGATTCCGCTGGTATTCCTGCAGAACATCACCGGCTTCATGGTCGGCTCGAAATACGAAACGGGCGGCATCGCGAAGGATGGCGCGAAGATGGTGACCGCCGTCGCCACGGCGCGCGTGCCGAAGTTCACGATCGTCATTGGCGGCAGCTATGGCGCAGGCAATTACGGCATGTGTGGCCGCGCGTACTCGCCCCGCTTCCTGTTCATGTGGCCCAACGCCCGCATCTCCGTCATGGGCGGCGAACAGGCCGCCAGCGTGCTCGCCACCGTCAAGCGCGACGCGATGGAGGCCAAGGGCGAGACATGGGCCGCCGAAGCCGAAGCGAAGTTCAAGCAGCCGATCCGAGACCTCTACGAACGCGAAGGCTCGCCATATTTTTCGACGGCACGGTTGTGGGATGATGGCGTTATCGCCCCCGGCGACACGCGGCGCGTGCTTGGCCTCGCGCTGTCGGCGGCGCTGAACGCGCCGCATGGACGTTCGCCGGATCGCGAGACGGCGTTTGGCGTTTTCAGAATGTAGCCCCGGAGGCCTATGAACGCCGACGCCCTCAGCGCTCTCGATCAGGTCGTCGCCATCGCACGGGAGCGGGCGGGCGGGCGTGTGCCTGTTGTTGGCGTCGCGGGGCCGCAGGGATCCGGCAAGACAACGCTTGTTGCCGCCTATGCCGCTGCGCATCGCGGCGCGGCTCATTTTTCGATCGATGATGTCTATCTTCCCGCCAGCTATCGGCGGTTGCTGGCGCAGAGCGTCCATCCACTGTTCGCGACGCGCGGGCCGCCGGGCACGCATAATCTTCTGCAGCTCAACGAAACGCTTGATGAGTTGCTTGAGGCAGCCGTGGGCGCGCAGAGCTTCCTGCCCGCGTTTGACAAGGTGACCGATAACCCCGTCCACGCCACGCGCAGGCCGGTGTTCCGCGGCAAGCCTTCGGTGATCCTGCTTGATGGCTGGTGTCTGGGCGCTGCGCCGCAGACGCCGGAACAGCTCGCCATCCCGGTCAATGATCTCGAAGCGAAGGAGGACGCCGACTCCGTCTGGCGGCGCGAGATCAACGAGAATCTTGCTGGGGCCTACCAGCACACCTTCACCCGGCTCGATGCTGTTCTCTATCTGCGCGCGCCGTCCTTTGAAATCGTCCAGGACTGGCGCTGTGAGCAGGAGGAGGGGCTGCTGGGGCGCGCTCTGAACGATGCGGATAGGCAGCGCGTCTCCCGGTTCATTGCGCATTTCGAGCGCATCACGCGCCACATGATGGCGGGCGGCCGGCGCGCCGATATCGAGGTTCAGCTCGACGCCCGCCGCAATGTCACGGAAGTTCGCCATATCGCGGCGTGACGCGGGCCGTTCAGGGGTCTACATCACCTCAAAACGCGGCAGAAACAGCGGAGCATTCGCATGGCCTATGAGAACATCACCCTCGATGTGTCGCCGGAAGGCACCGCCGTTCTCACGCTGAACCGGCCTGAGAAGCGCAACGCCTTCAACGCCCCGATGATCGAGGAATTGTCGGATGCGTTCGAGACGCTGTCGAAGAACCCGGAATGCCGGCTGCTGCTGATCCGCGGCGCGGGCTCGGTCTTTTCCGCCGGGGCCGATCTCGAATGGATGAAGGCCGCCTCGCATTATTCAGAGCGCGAGAACGAGGAAGACGCCTACGCCATGGCGCAGATGCTGCGTCAGTTGTTCGAGCTGCCGCAGATTACCATCGCGCTTCTGCATGGTGCGGCGATGGCGGGGGCGTGTGGCCTTGCTGCCGCCGCCGATATCGCGATTGCGCGCAAGGGCACGATCTTCTCGTTCTCCGAAGTGAAGCTCGGCATCATCCCGGCGACGATTTCGCCCTACGTGATCAACGCCATCGGGCCACGCTGGGCTCGCATGCTGTTCATCACGGCTGAGCGTTTCGAGGCAGATTTCGCCGCGAAGATTGGACTGGTCCATCACGAAGTCGAAGACGACATGGCGATGGAAAAGCTGGTCGAGCACTATGCCGATCTCGCCTACGCCGCTTCACCTGAAGCTGTTGCGGACACCAAGGAACTTGTTTCGCGGGTGACCGGCGAAATCACGCTCGACGGAGAGGATATCTACTCCGCCGGCA
>CALMWO010000060.1 GCA_937873805.1 uncultured Hyphomonadaceae bacterium | reverse complement strand
GCGAAATTCCTTGTCGGGTAAGTTCCGACCTGCACGAATGGAGTAACGACTTCCCCGCTGTCTCCAGCATAGACTCAGTGAAATTGAATTCCCCGTGAAGATGCGGGGTTCCCGCGGTTAGACGGAAAGACCCTGTGAACCTTAACTATAACTTCGCAGTGGCGTTATCGGTGGTTTGTGTAGGATAGGCGGGAGGCTTTGAAGCATGGGCGCCAGCTCGTGTGGAGCCAACCTTGAAATACCGCCCTAATCTTCGGTGACGTCTAACCTCGACCCATTATCTGGGTCAGGGACCCTGCGTGGCGGGTAGTTTGACTGGGGCGGTCGCCTCCCAAAGAGTAACGGAGGCGCGCGATGGTAGGCTCAGTCCGGTCGGAAATCGGACGTTGAGTGCAATGGCATAAGCCTGCCTGACTGCGAGACTGACAAGTCGAGCAGAGACGAAAGTCGGCCATAGTGATCCGGTGACTCTGTGTGGAAGGGTCATCGCTCAACGAATAAAAGGTACTCCGGGGATAACAGGCTGATGATGCCCAAGAGTCCATATCGACGGCATCGTTTGGCACCTCGATGTCGGCTCATCTCATCCTGGGGCTGGAGCAGGTCCCAAGGGTATGGCTGTTCGCCATTTAAAGAGGTACGTGAGCTGGGTTCAGAACGTCGTGAGACAGTTTGGTCCCTATCTGCCGTGGGTGTAGGAAATTTGAGAGGATTTGTCCCTAGTACGAGAGGACCGGGATGAACATACCTCTGGTGGACCAGTCGTGACGCCAGTCGCGCAGCTGGGTAGCTATGTATGGACAAGATAACCGCTGAAAGCATCTAAGCGGGAAACTTACCTCAAAACCAGATTTCCCTGAGAGCCGTGATAGACTATCACGTCGATAGGCCAGGTGTGGAAGGTCCGCGAGGACTGCAGCTTACTGGTACTAATTGCTCGATAGGCTTGATTAACTCTCAAGACCCATACGTGGCGACGAGCATGTCGCCCAAACAATTCGACCAGATTTCCTAGGTCTGTAATCTGGTACGAATAGATCATTAGACGAAAGTTGTTGTAGGCATTTGGCTTCGCTGACCTGGTGGTTTTGGCGGGGGTTCCCCACCCGATCCCATTCCGAACTCGGTCGTTAAGTCTCCCAGCTCCGATGGTACTGTGCCTTAAGGCACGGGAGAGTAGGTCGCTGCCAGGTCTGCCAAGCCAAATGCATAGAGCTGCTACACCGCAAGGTGAGAGCAGGGCCTCCTTCAAGATCTTCGCATCTTCTCCTGGATGCGGGACGCGGCTCGGCCGGTGTAGAGGAACCCTCAGGGTTTCATCTCTGCCGGGGTGGGCCGCGAAGTCGTTTCAGGGGACCGTTTGCGATATCGGATCGCGGCGGACATTCGGTGACGCGGGGTGGAGCAGTCCGGTAGCTCGTCAGGCTCATAACCTGAAGGTCACAGGTTCAAATCCTGTCCCCGCACCCAAAACTTGAACGGCCCCGCGCAAGCGGGGCCGTTTGCGTTTCGGCTCGGGTTCAAATCGTGGATGCGGACCCAACGGTGGATTTCGCTCAGGCCCAATCCACCCTACGTCTTCGCCATGACCCAGAAGACCATCATCGGCCTCCATCCTTCACATCGCGACGACATCGCCGATCTCGTGACGCGCCGGCCCGTGCCGGGGCCGAAGATCAGCCAGGTCGACCCCTTTCTCTTTCTCAATCACCACGGTCCGCAGGTTTATCCGCAGAACAATCGCGGCCTGCCATTCGGCCCGCATCCGCATCGCGGCTTTGAAACGGTGACTTTCATTCTCGAGGGCGAGCTGATGCATCGCGACTCAGGCGGGCATGAGAGCGTCATCCGCGCCGGCGGCGTGCAATGGATGACGGCGGGCTCCGGTCTCGTGCATGCGGAGCTGTCGCCGGACGCTTTCAAGCGGGTCGGCGGGCCTCTGGAGATTCTTCAGTTGTGGGTAAACCTGCCGGCTCGACTTAAGATGACGGCGCCGCGCTATCAGGGTTTGCAGGTTGATCGCATTCCGTCGGTCGCGGCGGCGGGCGGCAAGGCGCGTGTGCATCTGATTTCGGGCGAGTGGGGTGGCGCCACAGGCCCAGTCGAATCGATCACCGGCAATTTCATGACCACCATCGAGGCCGAAGCCGGCGCGCACCTCGATTTCGACGGCCTCGAGCAGCGCAGCGTGTTTCTCTATGTCGTCTCAGGCAATGTCCGAATCGGGGGGCGCGAGGTGGCGCCGCACACGCTGGTCGAGCTGGACCTTGCCGGTGGAGAGCTGTCGATCGAATCGGTGAGCGCTGCGCGGCTGTTGTTCGGCCATGGCGATCCGATCAACGAGCCGGTCGTGGCGCACGGTCCCTTCGTCATGAACACGGTCGACGAGATTCGCCAGGCGATCGCGGACTATCAGGCCGGAAAATTCGGCAGCGTCACGGCGTAACTGCTGCGTCTCGTGCAGGATCGCCTTGCAGGATCGCGCGCATGAAGGCGCGTACGTCATCCGACAACAGGACTGCTTGCGATTCTTCATCGTACATCATGTGGCCGCCCGCATAGCATTTGCTACGAACGCGATCCGGCGATTTCATCAGATCGCGGCGCGCCATCTCGGCGCCGACAGCGCAGGGCAGAAGATCGTCATACATTCCTCCTGCGATGAATAGATTCATTTCTGGCGCGGCCTTCATCAGCTCGGGCATCGGGCTGTCGCGCAGCCACAGCGCCGCGGGAAAATGTACGTCGAAATTCACGATGCTTGCTGCGAGGCCGTCGTCTGGTCTGGCCGCCGGCGCGGGCAGGCCTGTCAGCGCATTGAGACGAGCTAGCGCGCCATAAAGCTCGGGAAACTGGCTCAGTGTCTTTCGTGAAAGCTCCGCAATCGTGCCATCCGCTCGCTGCACCTTCATCGATTGTTGTGTGAGCGCGCTGCTGAGCTGGGATGTCTCGTGATCGTATTCCTGCCCGATATAGACGCGCGATGGCGGATCGAAGCCGAGGCTATTCCGCAGATCATCGACGATGATCTGCGAGATCCATTCACGACCATCCGATTTCCAGTTGCGCATGTCGTAAGCGATCGGATTCCAGATGTCGGTGAACACCAATGTTGCGTGACGTTGGCTAAGATCTGCGAGCAAGCGTGCTGTTTCCTGCAAGGTAAGTGGCGAGACGGGATCGACGAGCTGCAGGCTGGAGGCGCCGAGAAAGCGTTTGGCGCCCTCGGCGAAATCGCGCCGGGCCGAAGCGTCGGCTTTCTCGATCTTGCCGGAGAGGCGGTGGGCCATGGCGATCGCTGCTTCGTGAATCTCTTCTTCGGAGCGCCAGTCCGAGCTCTTGACGTCTCCGCGCAGGAGAGCGAGCGCCGCATAGCCCGGCAGGCGGAAGGCGCCTTCAGTCGCCGCTTCCAGTTGCTTGCCGACGAGCGAGTAGCCGGAGATCAGCACAAGCGCTTCAGGTGAAATACCACGCTTGAGAAGATCCTCCGTCACGAGCTGTGCTCGGCGGACGCCATAGCTTTCACCAATCAGGAAGGTCGGCCGCTCTGTGCCGCCATGGTCTTTCAGCCATGTCTCGATGAAATCAGCGAAGGTGCGTGCGTCGGCGCGCTGGTTGAGATGAGGCTTGGCGTCCACGCCAGGCGCGTAGCGGCCGAAGCCGGTTTCGATCTGGTCGATGAAGACGATGTCTGCAATGTCGAGCAGCGTCGCCGGGTTGGGTTTCATGGCGCCGTCGGCGATCCGCTTCGGGCCGAAGGCGCCGTAGTGCAGGGGCGTCGAGTTGGCGCCGGAACCGCCGTTCCAGATGAAGGCGATGGGGCGGGTCTCTCCGCTCGCGGGCGGCAGAGTGTAGGCCACGTAGAACATGTCACCGATGATCGCATCATCGGTGCCATGGATCGGCATGAGACCGGCGGTTGCGATGTAGTCGCGCTTTCCATCTTCAAGCTGAAGCGTGTGACGGGTGATCGAGGGGGCGATGTCCTGCGCGTTGGCCACGGCGCCACATGCCAGCGCAGCAAGCGCGACCGCTATCGGGTATCTCCAGCTCATCCCTCACTCCCAAGCGTGCGATGGAGCGTGGTTAAATTCGGGCGCGCGTCAAATGAACTTGGCCGCCACATGCGGTCTGCCAGCTTGCTCGCCCTTATGTGAAACGCGCGACGGCTTAGCGCACTTGTCGCAGGATGCAGAGGGAGTACACCACAAGGGAGCGGGAGACGGATTTGCTTACCTGGATGCGGCACATGGGGCGGAGGCTGGGCGCGATTGCGCTTCTGGCCATGCTCGTGCGCGCGATCATCCCGGCTGGCTACATGCTG
Organism: uncultured Hyphomonadaceae bacterium; assembly: GCA_937873805.1. GTDB lineage: Bacteria > Pseudomonadota > Alphaproteobacteria > Caulobacterales > Hyphomonadaceae > UBA7672. The sequence continues at coordinate 4,355 of CALMWO010000060.1, read as the reverse complement.
GCAGAAGCGGATACGGGCTCGGGCCGCTATCTCACCGTCGAGATGTGCGACGGCCACGCCACCCAAGCGCAGGTGATTGATCTCGACACCGGCAAGCTGGTTGATCTGTCCAAGCTTCCGAAGAGCGCCAAGACCGATAACAATTCTGCACCATGCGTGTTTGCCGGCGCGACCGTGATCGAGTCACCGGTTGCGGTGGCCGAGCCGGTTGAATTCCGTGTGTCGCACGAGATCGACTTCACGGTTGTGCGTGATCTGCGTCCGGGTCGCGGCATTGCCGCGCCGCCGCCCCCGTCGACCGGACCTCCATCCCTGATCTGAGCTGCTTCGCCGTGCCGGGCCTTACGCCTCGCGCGTTTGCTTGCCTTGATCAGGACCTATCTCCTTATGTCTTCATGTATTTTGCGCGCCGCTGCGTCGGCGCACGCTCTTATGCTGGCGGCGTCCCTTGCTGCGCCGGCCTTCGCCCAGTCCGGCCCGCTTGAGGGGCCGCAGGAACGCGACACTGTCATTGTTACGGGAACGCGCGATCCCGAAGATCCGCCAGTTGTCGCTGGAGCGCGCCAACGGCTTTCTGAAACGCCGGGCGCTGTGGCTGTGGTTTCGTCCGAAAGCTACGCAAACCGTTTCACACCAGGCCTCGCCGACATGTTGCGCGATGTGCCGGGGGTCTACGTGCAGAAGAAATGGGGCGGAGATACGCGCCTTTCGATCCGCGGTTCGGGCATCGGCAATCCCAACCATCTGCGCGGCACGTTGATTGCGCAGGACGGCATTCCGCTGAACGAAGCTGACGGCTTTGGCGACACGCAGATGGTCGATCCGGCGATTGCGCGCTTTACCGAAGTCTACAAGGGCGGAAATGCGCTGCGCTATGGCGGCGCGCTGCTGGGCGGGGCGATTAACATCGTGACGCCGACCGGCAAGACGATGCCGGCGACTGGTCTCATCCGCGTCGAAGGCGGCGCATACGGCACGCTGCGTGGACACGTTGAGACGGGCGGGGAGTTTGGCGCGTGGGACGGCTTCGCGGCTGTCACGGGCCAGTCAGTGGATGGCTGGCGCCGGCAAAGCGAAGGCGATCAGCAGTTCGCATCCGCCAACCTGGGCTATACGTTCGGCGACGACCGGGAAGTGCGCGCCTATCTCAGCGGCGGTTACATCCATCAACAGATCCCAGGATCGCTCACGCTCGCTCAAGCGCTTTCAGACCCAGAAGCTGCAGCGGCGGCCAACGTCAGCCTGAATTATCAGCGCGACCAACGCGTTGTGCGCGGTGTCGTGCAGACGCGCTGGAGGCTCGACGCCAACAGCGTTCTGGAAGGCGGTGTCTATGCGACGTGGAAGGATCTCGATCACCCGATCTTCCAGGTCATCGATCAGGAAAGCCGAAATCTGGGCGTTTTCGGTCGCATGGACTGGACCGGCGACTTCATGGGGCGGCCGGCCGACCTGTTCTACGGTGCTTCCTACCGAACCGGCGATCTCGACGCCAATCAGTGGGCGAACCTGCGGGGCTCGAAAGGCACGCAGACTGCCGAGAGCAGGCAGAACGCAAAAGGCCTCGACGTATTTGCTGAAGGCCGCGTTTTCGTAACCGACGAGATCGCGATCATCGGTGGTGGCTCCTATGGCAAGGCCGAGCGTGATTATCAAAGCTACGCCCCCAGTGCTGTCGTCGTGACGGCGAGCAAGGACTACGACTGGTTCGCGCCGCGCATCGGCGTGCTCTGGCAGAACGCGGATGGCATACAGGTTTACGGCAACATCACGCAGTCCGTAGAGCCGCCGAACTTTTCTTCGCTGGCGCCGACCACGGGCGGCTTCCAGCCATTGAAACCGCAGGAAGCATGGACGGGTGAGGTGGGCGCGCGCGGCCGAACCGGCGCCTTCATCTGGGATGTCGCGCTCTATCACGCCAAGCTCGACAATGAACTGCTGACGTACGCGGTGAACCCGGCGCAAGGCATTCCCGCGCCGACCTTCAATGCGGACGAGACGACCCATCAAGGCATCGAAGCGGGCCTCGACTGGCAGATCATGGACGGGCTTCGCCTGCGCCAGACATATATGTGGTCTGACTTCCGCTTCGAGGGCGATGTGCAGTATGGCGACAACCGCCTGCCGGTGGTGCCGGAGCACTTCTATCGCGCCGAGCTTCGCTATCAGGCGCCGGGCGGCTTCTGGATCGCGCCATCGGTCGAATGGTCGATCCAGGATACGTTCGTCGACTACATGAACACGTTCAAGGCCCCGTCCTATAGCGTGCTCAATCTTGGCGTCGGGCAGGAGTTCGAGGGCGGCGTCTCGTTGTTTCTCGACATTCGAAACCTGACGGATGAGCGTTACGTTTCCAACTTCACCGCAGTCACGAACGCGCAAACGGCTTCAACGGCGGTCTTTTTCCCCGGCGACGCACGGTCCGTCTACGGCGGCGTGGCGTTCACGTTCTGAGGGCATCGAAATGATCGCGGTCGAGAAGCGTGAAACTGAAGGCAAGGGCAGCCTCTACAGGATGCTGTGGCGCTGGCACTTTTACGCCGGCCTGATCTGCATCCCGTTCGTGATCTGGCTTGCGGTGACAGGATCTGTCTACCTGTTCCGTCCGCAGATCGACGCGTGGATCGACCGCGATATCGTTGCGCTCGAACGCGCAGGACAACCGGCGACGCAGGAGGCGATCGTCGCTGCTGCGACGAAAGCTGTGCCGGGTTCGACCTTCGCCGGCATCATGCTGGCGGAGGAGTCCGACCAGGCTGCGCGTGTGCTTGTTTCTGATCATGGCGCGCGCACGCGCGTCTACGTCCATCCCGATACGCTCGCGATCCTGAAGACCGTTGACGAGGGGGGCACCTGGGACCGGTGGGTGTTCAAGCTTCACGGCGAGCTGATGATGGGAAATGCGGGCTCGATCATTGTCGAACTCGCAGCCTCCTGGGCCATCGTGATGGTGGTGACGGGGCTTTATCTCTGGTGGCCACGCAACGCCAAGGGTCTGGGTGGCGTGCTCTATCCACGGCTTGGGCAAGGGCCGAAACGTTTCTGGCGCGATCTTCACGCTGTCGTCGGCGTCTGGGTGTCGGCGTTCGCGCTGTTCCTGCTGGTCAGTGGAATGCCGTGGTCGCTGGTCTGGGGCAATGGCTTCAAGATGGTGCGGGACATCACCGGCACTGCGCCCATTTCACAGGACTGGACGACTTCAAGTGCGGACGAACATGCCGAGCACGCTGGGCATGATATGGCAGCGATGGATCATTCCGCTCATGGTGGCGCTTCCATCGATGCGATCGTCGCCAAAGCGCGGGCGCTGGATCTTGCCCCGCCGGTCATACTCACGCCGCCGACAAAAACCTCGCCGCTGTGGTGGGCCAAGTCGAATGCGCAGAACCGCCCGCAACGCGAAGACGTTGCGCTGTCTGCGATGACGGGCGAGGTGGCGCGGCGCGACACGTTTGGCGGCAAGCACATCATCGACCAGATTGTCGGGGTCGCCATCGCCGCCCATGAAGGCCAACTCTTTGCGCCGCTCAATCAGGTGCTTGGTGTCCTGACCGCGCTGGGGTTGATCACCCTGTGCGTCAGCGCCTTTGTGATGTGGCGGCGGCGCGCGCCTGAAGGTGTGCTAGGCGCACCACCGCCCATTCCCGACGCCCGGATCGGCGCTGGTTTGGCTGTCATTATCGCCATCGCTGCAGTTCTGCTTCCCGTGCTGGGGGCAAGTCTGGTGGTGCTTGCGGTGCTGGAGCGGTTGATCCTCCGCCGCTGGCCTCCGGCGCGGCGCTGGCTGGGCCTTGCCTGAGCCAACTTGTTCTGGAACCTCTGTCCGCGCCCGGAGTTATCACCGGTCGGGCAAAAAGGGACGGAATGGCTTCTCTGCGTGTCATGATTGTCGAAGACGAGCCGCTGATCGGCGCCGCCATGGAGATGCTTGTCGAAGATCTCGGCGGCTCGGTGTTTGGGCCGTTCATGAGTCTTCGCGACGGGCTCGCCGCTGCGGAGTCGGGTGAAGTGGTGAATTGCGCACTGCTGGACTGCAATCTTGCGCGGGAGATGTCCTGGCCGATCGCTGATGCCCTTGCGGCGCGCGGTGTGCCGTTCGCATTCACCAGCGGCAAGGGCGCGAAGGACATAGAGCCCCGCTTTGCCGACCGTCCTGTTTTTCCAAAGCCGGTCGACGATTCGAAGTTGAAGACCTTTATTCTCCAGCATTCCGGCCGTTGATCGCCGTATCAAAAATCACGCATCGAGCGACGGAAACCTCTGGGTTTCTTATTTAACTCTCCGCACCACCTATGTGCGATATTGAGTTGAGGGCAGTCGCGATCTCATTTTCCCTTGCGGCCATTGTCGATATC
>CALMWO010000059.1 GCA_937873805.1 uncultured Hyphomonadaceae bacterium | reverse complement strand
TCTCGGCTGCGTTGGCGGGGCCGTTGAACGCCAGCGAGCGCGCCAGCGAGATCGCAACGCCGCCATAGATCAGGCGTTTGCCGCGCGGCGTCTGAGCCTGGGCGTACTGGTTGAAGTGAACCTTGGCGGTGTTCTGGTAGAGCCGCGTCGCAATCTGGTGCTCGGCTTCTTCAACGGTGAAAGCGTCGACATGGTCGATCTTCTCGCCGATCTCATAGTCCTCGAAGCCGAACGGTGATCCGGCCAGTACGAAGTTGTACTCCGTCCCGCTGAGGCTGCGCTCCGGCAGCTCCTTCGGATCAACAACCTGCGGCAGCTCCGGCACAACGGTCGCCGGCGCCGGATGGCTCGGGTCCTTCTTGTTGACCATCACCCAGCGCACATAGCTGAGGACTTCGTCATTCTCCTGATTGTACCCGCGCGTGCGCACCCAGACGACGCCGGTCTTGCCGTTGGAGTTCTCCTTGACGCCGATCACTTCCGAAACCGCGCGCAGCGTGTCTCCTGGGAAGACAGGCGAGAGAAAGCGGCCGTCGGCATAGCCAAGGTTCGCCACGGCATTCAGCGAAATGTCCGGCACTGTCTTTCCGAACACGACGTGGAAGGCCAGCAGGGGATCGATCGGCGCGCTCGGCAGCCCACAATCCTGCGCGAACGTATCCGCCGAATAAAGTGCGAACCGCGAGCCGGTAAGGCTGGTATAGATCGCAGCATCCGCCTCCGTCACCGTGCGCGGCGTTGCATGGATCAGTTCGTCGCCAACGACGAAATCCTCGAAGAAATTGCCGGGATCGGATTTGAGGGTCACTGCACGGCCTCTCTCTGGGCAATCGCTTCAGCCACGGCGACCATGCGCCTCGCCTGCGCAAGATGCAAAAGCTCGGTCATCTTGCCGTTGACCTTCAGCACGCCCTTGCCGGCATTGGCCGGATCAGCGAAGGCCGCGATCACGTCGCGCGATTGTTGCACTGCTTCCGCCGGCGGCGCGAAGATCGTGTTGCAGGGCTCCACCTGCGTCGGGTGGATCAGCGTCTTTCCGTCGAAGCCGAAAGCCTTCGCCTGTTTCGATTCAGCGACGAAGCCTTCCGCGTTGGCAATGTCGTTATAGACGCCGTCGAACACCAGCAGGTCGTAGGCCCGCGCCGCCGCGATCGCGAGCGTGTAGCACGCGGCCAGGTTCTCGCGCCCCGGCATCGGCTCGGCCCGGAAATCCTTGATCAGGTCGTTCGACCCCATCACGAAGCCGGACAGACGCGTCGTCTGCGCGGTCGAGGCAATGTCCTTGATGTTGAGGATCGACAGCGGGGTCTCGATCATCACCCACAGGCCCAGCGCCGCGCTAGCGCCAGCTTCCGAAAGAGCTTCGTCCAGCCAGCGGATATCATCGCCGCTTGTCACTTTCGGCGCGAGGATCGCATCCGGCTTGGCGTGCGCTGCGGCCTTGAGGTCCGCCTTGCCCCATTCTGTGTCCTGCCCGTTGATGCGGATGATCAGCTCGCGCGGGCCATAGCCGCCCGCCTTCACCACGCCGCAGACCCGGTCGCGCGCTTCAACCTTGGCCTCGGGCGCGACGGCGTCTTCCAGGTCCAGGATCAGCGAATCTGCCGGCAGCGTCTTGGCTTTCTCGAGAGCGCGCTCGTTCGCGCCGGGCATATAGAGCACCGAGCGGCGCGGCCTGATGCTGGCAGTGCTGGCGGACATGGAAGGCCCCTCAAAATCGTGAAGGCGACACATGGCGGAGCCCCGGCACAAGATCAAGCTGGAGCCCGCCCCAGGCTTGGTTATTGTCGCGAATTCGCCACGCGCGATGAGCGATTGGACAAGCCATGCCTCTGGTTCTCGTGATTTCGTCCTACGTCGCCGCCTCTCGCGTCGGAGGAGGCATAGCGCCCTACGTGCTCGGCCCGATGAAGGTCGATCCTGTCCTGATCCCCACCTGCCTGTTCGGCCGGCATCCCGGCTGGGGACCGCCCGGCGGCGGCTCCGTCGCCGCAGATACGATGACCAAAATGCTGGAAGGCGTTGCAGCCAACAATCTGTTCGGCCTGATGGACGCCGTCGTCACCGGCTATTTCTCCGCGCCCGAGCAGATCGCCGTCGCCTGCGACGCAATTGACCGCATCCGCGCCACGCCGCGCGGTCAATCTCACCGGCATTTCCCCGACAAGCCGATCATCGTCATCGATCCGGTCATGGGTGACGAAACGCCGGGCCTTTACATCAAGCCGGAAACCGCAGCCGCGCTGATGGCTGACCTCGCGCCACGCGCCGACATTCTCGCTCCCAATCTGTGGGAGTTCGCGAAACTTACCGCCACCGATCTCGCATCGCTTCAGACGCCTGAAGACGTCGCACGCGAAGCCAGAAGCAGGGGAGGCCGCTGGCTGATCTCTTCGATTCCGTCGCCCGCCGGCATTGGCGTTCTCTATGTCGATCCTGATATGGCGCTGCTGGCGGAAACGACGCGCATCGCCGGCAAGATTCCGAACGGTACGGGCGACATGCTCACGCTCAGGTTCACCGGCGGCCTCGTTTCAGGCCTCGCACCGGAAGCGGCGCTCGCCGATGCGGTCGGCGCGACGCACCTCGTCATCGACAAGACCTCGCAATGGGGCGGCGCGGAGCTCAACCTGGCCGCATGCAGCGACCGTCTCGCCAGCCCGCCGCCCGCCGCAGTCCGCAAGATTTCCTGAGCCGCCCCTGCAATCCGCAGACAGGAACCCTACATCCAACGTTGATGGAGGGACGGACATGATCGACCACACATCACTCGGTGTTCGCGACTATGACCGCGCGGTCTCCTTCTACATCGCCGCCCTCGCGCCCCTCGGCTACAAGCTGCAGCGCCTGAAGCCTGATGAAGCAGCCTTCGGCACGCTGCAGGACTGGGGCTTCTTCCTTTATCCGGCGGCGCCGGACAAAAGCATCATCGGCGAGCGCAACCACGTCGCCTTCCGCGCGCCAAGCCGCGAGGCCGTCGCCGCCTTCAATCGCATCGCGACAGAACAGGGCGGCAAACAGGTCCGCCCCGTCGGCCTGCGTCCCGACATCGGCCCAGAATATTTCGGCACTGTCCTCACCGACCCCGACGGCCACACGCTCGAAGCCGTTTTCTGGGATCGCGGCTAGGGCTGCGGTCTCGGATAGTCCGGTTTCAGCGCCTGTTCTTCCGTACCGAACACGCCCTTGCCCGGCACGAAATTCAACTCCAGTCGCACGCCGTCCGGGTCTTCGAACAGGATCGAATAATATCCCGGGGCCCAACTATCCTCCTGCGGCGCGTGTATGATCGGCACGCCAAGCGTTTTTACGAACGCATATGCCTCGTCGATGTCCTCGCGCGAACGCACGCGGAAGCACACATGATGCAGCCCGACACGTTGTTGCACGAAGCGCGCGCCTTCATGTTCGGGAGCAGGCCGCGAGATCAGCACGCCCGTCCGGCCGCCAACGCAATAATATCCGTATTCGTTGTCCAGCACCTGTTTCAGCCCGAGGAAGGGCAGCAGCTGCGAATAGAACGCTCGCGCCACATCGTACCGCCCTGCGGTGATCTGGACGTGCGCAATGCCGTTGATTTCCATGTCCGTCCTCCGTGGGCGCGAGTTGAGCGCAAGCACGGTTGACCTGCAACGCCTCTCGCCCGATGTCATGGTCCATGAGCATCAGTGGATTTACCGCCGCCGGATTCGAGCCCGTCCGCGAGGCATTCGAGAAGAACTTCACGGGAGGCCATGAGCACGGCGCTTCGTTTGCCGCCTTTGTAGGCGATGAGCTTGTTGTCGATCTTCGCGGCGGCTTCGCAGACCGTGCAGGTGAAATCCCATGGGCCGAAGACACGCTCTGTCCGGTCTATTCGGCAACCAAGCCTGTCGGCGCCATGGTGATTGCGACGCTGGTTGAACGCGGCAAGCTAGATTACGACTCGCCTGTTGCAGATTACTGGCCGGAATTCGCCGCCAACGGCAAAGGCGCCTTCACTGTCGCCGAAGCATTGTCACATCAGGCCGGCATCCCCGGTTTTCCCGATCCAATCGATCCTAGCCTCTGGCTCGATCCTCCGGCGCTCTCCGTCGAACTCGCGAAGCTGAAGCCGATGTGGGGCAGGGGCGAGGGCTCCGGCTATCATCCACTGACCTGGGGCTATATCGCCGGCGAACTCGTTCGCCGCGTCTCGAAGCGTTCGCTCGGTACGATCCTGCGCGAAGACATCTGCAAGCCGCTCGGCATCGATTTCTGGATCGGCCTGCCCGAAAGCGAGCACGGCCGCGTCGCCCAGCTGCTGAAACCAAAGACCGCCGCACGTTTCCCGCACAACAACGAAGCCACGCGCGCCGCTTTCCTGACGCCATGGGCCGCCGCCAATCGCGGCGCGACCGAATGGCGGCTGGCAGAAATTCCATCCGCCAACGGCCACGGCACGGCCGCCGCGCTTGCGCGTCTTTACTCCGCCTACGCCTTGAAGGGGCGCATCGGGGAAACACGCGTCATCGCGCCTGTGATGTGGGATGAACTCACGCGCGCGCGCGTCTCCGGTGAAGACCGTGTGCTGCCAGGCACAGTCGCCTTCGGCGCCGGCGTCATGCGCAATCTGCCGCTGATCTACGGCCCGAACCCGTCAACGCTGTGCCACTCCGGCTGGGGCGGCTCAGGCGCCTTCCGCCCTCCCGATACGCGCCCCCCCGCCGCCTCCCTCCTCAACCCCAGCGGCGGTTACATCATGAACCGCCAGGGCACGCACCTGCTCGAGGACGATCGGCGCTCGCGCCTGATCGATGCGCTCTACCGCTGTCTCTAGGCTAGGCGCAGCGCCGACATTGATACCAGCGCCGCGCGAATGGCGAAAAAGTGTCGCGTATCAGGCGTGGATCGACGCCAGCTTCGCCATCACCGCCAGGCCCGCAGGGCCGCCTTCGCCGCGTACGTCTTTAGCGTGCAGCGCAACCAGTGCCGCTAGATGAGCTTTCGCCACCATCAGCATCCGGGCGTCCAGCGGATTGGTGCCCTTGCGCAACGTCTCGATCAACCCGCGCGCGATCTTGCCGAGCAGGGGATAGCCAAGCACGCCGGCGAGACCCGCCATGTCGTGCATCGGCGCATAGATCGTCTCAAGCTTCAGCGTATCCGGCGTTGCGCCATTCACGGCATCCTGAAGGCGCGCGAGTTCGGTCTTGGTCTGGCCCCACCATTCGGCGCGGGCGGATTCCCACTCGGGCGATGCGGTTGGATCTGCTGCTGCGCTCATGGTCCTGCCTCAACTTCGTAATCTACGACGCCCCTCCCGGCGCTCTCGCGAGCGCCGCGGTAGATCACACGCAAGGTTTCCCAGGCGTGAAGCGAAAGCTCCGCATTTTCCGCTGCTGCGAGAAAAAACAGTTGTCCTGCGCCCGCTGTGATCATCAACGGGATTCATTAAGACAACGCTTAATGCCGAGCCTTGAAATCACGCAAAGTCCGCATTTTTTCAGTTAAAATCCGCGAAGGGAATGTGGCGCCGGTCTTGCGATACATGTTTCGAAATCGCTCTTCGCGACTTCGCATGGCAAACCTCTTTACCCTGCCGCTGCTCAGCACCGGCAGGGTTATTCTTGTCGCGTATCAGTCGGCTGTCGCGGCGGGAGCGGCGATGCGGGGCTGGCGGCCTGCCAGCGTGAAGACGATCACGCCCAGCCAGATCAGCCCGAACGTCACGGCGTGTCCCATCGTGAAGTGCTCGCCCAGCGCCAGCGCCAGCGCGAACTGCAGGCTGGGCCCGATGTACTGCAGCACGCCAATGGTCGACAGTTTCAGTCGCCGCGCGCCCATGGCGAACAGGATCAGCGGCGCCGCGGTAAACGGCCCGGCCAGCAGCAGCAGGACGACATAGCCCGGATTGCCATCGCCGAACGCATGCGTCCCGGCCGGCAGGAAGAACAGCAGATACACCGCCGCCACTGGCGCCAGCCAGATCGCCTCCATGCCGAAGCCGACGCGGCTATCGACCGGCGTCGTCTTGCGAATGACGCCATAGATCGCAAACGACAGCGCAAGTGACAGTGAGATCCACGGAAACTGTCCCACCACCAGCGTCTGGTTCAGCACCCCCGCCGTGGCGATCGCGACAGCTGCCAGTTGCAGCGGTTTGAACCGTTCGCCGAAGAAGATCGCCGCGAAGACGAAAGTGATCAGCGGATTGATGAAGTAGCCAAGGCTGCCTTCCAGCACCCGGTTGTTCGTCACCGCCCAGATATAGATCGTCCAGTTGGCCGCGATCGCCAGGCTGGACGCCAGCAGCGTGAACAACACGCGCGGCTGCCGCCACAGCCCGGTCAGCTCGCCCCATTTCCCGGCAGCCGCGATCAGGATCAGCGCGGTCGGCACCGACCACACGATCCGGTGCGCCAGGATGACCGTGGGCGACGTCTCGCCCAGAACCTTGAAATACAGCGGCAGGAACCCCCAGAGGACATAGGCCCCTATGGCGGCAAAAAGCCCTGTGCGTGTTTCGGCATTGGTCGGCATCGCGCACAGATAGGCGCGTTCGACCGGCGCTGTAACCGGGAATGCGACATCACTTTGCGTTTCAGCCCCGAGAAATTCTCCTAGGCCTTCAGAGGTGCGCTGAACGCTCCCTTGTTCAGCAGCAATTCCGCGCACTGGACCGCCAGCATTGCCGATCCGTTACGTAGATCGTCCGCGACAATCCACATGGCCAGACCGTTCTCGACCGTCGGATCGTCCCGCACGCGGCACACATAGGTCGCCCATTCGCCCACTGCCCCGATCGGGGTCTCATAGCCGTCCTCTTCTTCCCGACGGTCCATCAGCACGATCCCCGGCGACGCGCGCAGGATCGATCGCGCCTCGGACGCGGGCAGGGGCTCGGCCAGCTCGACATGCACCGCCTCGCCAACGCTCACAAAAGTCGGCACACGCACGCAGGTCGCGACCACCTGGATGTCGTTGTCGACGATCTTCCGCGTCTCGGCGGCGATGCGCCATTCTTCCTCGGTGAAGCCGTCGTCCATCACGTCATCCACCTGCGGGATGACGTTGAAGGCGATCTGGCGCGGAAACTCCTTCGGCTCCGGCGCCTGGTTCACATAGATGCCCTTGGTCTGCACCCACAGCTCGTCAATGGCGCGCTGGCCCTCACCGGATACCGACTGGTAGGTCGCCACAACCACGCGCGTCACACCCGCCACGTCATGCAGCGGCTTCAGCGCCCGCACCAGCTGCGCGGTCACGCCATCGGGCACCGCCACGATATTGCGCTTGGAATATCCATCGATCGCCGCGGCGTTCACTTCCGGCATCACCAGCGGCACTTGTGGGTCCATGCGGAAGGCGCGCGACGTGTCGATCACGATGCAGCCCTTGGCCGAGATCGCATTGCCATACTTGCGCGCCGCCGGATCGCCCGTCGCCATGATGCAGAGCTGGACGGTCGAGAAGTCGAACTCGTCGACGTCCTTCGCCTTCAGCACCGCGTCGCCATAGCTGACCTCGGCGCCCATCAGTTTCCGCGACGCCAGCGCGTACATCGTGTCCGCGGGAAAGCCCCGCTCGGCGAGGATGCTCAATATTTCGCGACCCACCATGCCGGTGGCGCCCAATACTGCGACCTTTAGCGCCATCCGTCTCTCCATGTGAGGTCCTCGCGCTGGACCTTCCGTCGTGTTGTGGTCACATTCATGCGGTTAGTTCGCCGCATATCCCGCGGGCGCTCCCTATATAGGAGCGCTTCGTTCGAAAGCGGGGTCCAGTAGCCTCAAATCCATCCGCCAGCCTAGGGCCTGCGGAACGATTCCACGGGCCGCCGGATTCCCCCAGGAGTCACGATGTCCGACCTTGCCGCTCTCGTTCGCCGCTATGTCGAGCGATATAATGCGAACGATGTCGATGGCATGCTGGATTGTTGCTCCGACGATGTCGTCTTCGAGACGGTGACAAACCCCGGCGGCTCCATCCGCCTGACCGGCAAGAACGAGATGCGCGAAGTGATCGAGGCGACCACCCGCGCCTTCCGCGAGCGCCGGCATGAAGTTGTGGCCATTCTGGTCGATGGCTCACGCGCCGCCGCAGAAACCGTGTTTTCCGGCGTCGCTGCCGCCGAACTCGGCCATCATGTCCGCCCCGGCGAACACGTCTCCATCCGCGGCGCCACGATCTTCGAACTCAGGGACAACCGCCTCGCGCGGATTTGCGACTACAGCTAGCCTTCGATCCAGCTAGAAAGGCCAGTACAGCTGGCCCTTCAGCGCCCGCGTCAGCCGCCTGTCGCCTGGCCGCTTTGGCGCCGGATGCGCCTTGAGCGTTGCGCGCCCGGCCTTGATCATGTCGAACGCGAAGAACAGCCCGATGATCGTCGGGATCAGCACGACACCCAACAGGATCTTCCGCTTTGCGGGCAGCCGGATCGCATCCGCCGCAATCGCCGCCGGATCGCTTTCCAGCTTCGCGATCTCTATACCGCGCGTCCCGGCAAATCCGCACAGCACCAACCGGCCTTCATGCCGATAAAAAGCAAAGCGACCCGCCTCTCGCGCAACGACGCGTGCGCCCATGGCCGCGTCGGCGACAACCTGTTCCAACGTCAGCGGCTTCTGCTTCGTCCGATTGAACCTGATGAAGGCCCACATCGTCCCGGCCTGTCCCGCTTCGCCGGCGACGGGTGAGGGGTGTCCGACCTCTTCAACAACGCCTTCGATAACCTTCAGCGCCATCGGATGCCTGCCAACCGCGAGAGGCTATGTCTCGCTCCACACCGCGAGTTCATTGCCCCCGGGTTCACGGAAATGAAAGCGCCGTCCGCCCGGGAAAGCGAAGATCGGCCGCGTGACGGTTCCGCCTGCAGTCTTCACGGCGGTCTCCGCAGCTTCGAGATCGTCTGCTTTGAGGATTACCAGCGGCAGCGCACCCGCATGCTCCGGGTCGCTCTGCAACCCGCCATCCAGCCCGGCATTCGTCATCGCGGCATAGTCAGGCCCATAATCCTGAAACGTCCATCCGAAGGCCCGATCAAAGAACGCCTTGCTCTTGGCAAGCTCAGCACTCGCGAATTCCACGTAATCGATCTTCAGATGGGTCATGTCCGGCCCCTGTTGTTCCTGATATGTTCTAGTCGTTGCAGGCGCGCAGGGCAAGCTGCGCGCCCGAATATTCTAGAGATGCTTGAGGATCGCGTCCGCCATCTGTCGTGTCGACATCGAGCCGCCAATGTCAGCCGTGCGTGCGCCGCCATCCAGCGCCTTGCCCACCGCTGCAAAGATGCGGTCCGCCACATCAGCGCGTCCAAGGCTCCAGCGCATCACCATCTCAAGCGACAGGATCGCAGCGATCGGATTGGCGATGCCCTTGCCGGCAATGTCCGGCGCCGATCCATGCACCGGCTCATACAGTCCCGGCACGCCCGGATCGCCCAGCGAGGCAGACGGCAGCATGCCGATCGAGCCCGTCAGCATGGAGGCTTCATCCGAAAGAATATCGCCGAACAGGTTGTCGGCCAGCAGCACGTTGATGTCCTTCGGCGCTTTCACCAGGTGCATGGCGGCGGCATCCGCCAGCATGTGATCCAGCTTCACATCGCTGTAGCTTTCACCGTGAAGCTTCGTCACTTCCTGCCGCCACAGCAGGCCGGAATCCATCACGTTTGATTTCTCGCACGACAGCACGCCCGGGAATTTCCCCGTCCGTCCCGTCCGTCCGCGCGCCAGTTCGAACGCCCGCGCTGCAACGCGCCGGATCTCGCTCGTCGTGTAGCTCTGCGTATCCACGCCACGCCGCTCGCCATTGGCAAGCTGTTCGATTGTCTTCGGCTGGCCGAAATAGACGCCGGAGGTCAGCTCGCGCACGATCAGGATATCGAGCCCCTCGACCAGCTCCGTTTTCAGCGCTGATGCGCCGGCAAGCGCAGGGAAACAGAAAGCGGGGCGCAGGTTGGCGTACACATCGAGATTCTTGCGCATCGACAGCAGCGCCGCTTCCGGCCGCTTGTCGCGCGGAACGTTATCCCATTTCGGCCCGCCCACGGCGCCCATCAGGATTGCGTCGGACCGGCGCGCATGCGCCATGACTTCGTCAGTCAGCGGCGTACCAAAATTGTCGTACGAAACGCCCCCGAAGAACGCCTCCTCGATCAGAAGGTCGGGCGCCACATGCGCAGCCACGCGACGCGCCTCTTCCGTCACTTCCGGGCCAATGCCGTCGCCGGGCAGAAGCAGCAGGGTTTGCGTGTTTGTGGCGGTCATGGGCGTCTCGTTCGGCTAGGTTTGCGAGGGGTCTTAGAGGTTTTCCGCCGGCCGGGAAACCCGCGTTTCCCTGACGTTTGAAGGAAGGCTCATCGTATCCTTCGCCACCTCCCGGATCACCGCGCGCAGCCAGGCCAGAACCGGGTCCGCCCCCCGCACACGGCTCCAGACGATGGTTGTCTCGAGCTTCACGTCCGGCAGCGGCGGCTCCTTCAGAACCAGTCCGAACTGATCGGCAAAGCGCGCAGCGAAGACGCGCCCGATCGTCGTGACCATGTCGGTCTGCGCCACCGCCGCCACTGCGCCAATGAAGGTCGGCGTTACCAGCGCCATGCGCCGCTGTATGCCAAACCGCGCGAGCTGTGCGTCCATGTCCGATCCGGCATCGCCCAGGATCGAGATGCCCACCTGATCCCAGCGGCCATAGTCCTCGATGGTCCACTTCTTTTTTGCCATCGGATGATCGCGGCGCATCACCAGCACCAGCCGATCGACGCCATAGGGTTCGCTTTGCGCGCCGGGCGGCAGCGGGGTGGTCGAGATGGCGAAAGCGAGATCGAGCTGGCCCGTCTCCATGCGGTGGATCATGTCGACGCCATAGTTCTCGATCCGGATATTGATGCCGGGCGCTTCTTTCGCCAGCCGCGCCATCAGCGCCGGCGCCAGCAGGATGGCATGAGTGTCGAGGCCCACCATGCGCACCGTCCGCTCGACGAGCGCCGGATCGAAGACCGGCGGCTGGAATACCGCCTTCACCTGATCCAGCGCGCCCGCCAGCTGCCCCGCCAGCGCCTCGGCCCTTGGAGAGAGCGCATACCCGCCGCCCGGCGCGCGTATCAGCAGCACATCGCCCAGCACGTCCCGCAGTCGCGCCAGCGCCCGGCTCATGGCCGGCTGGCTCAGGCCAACGTCGGCAGCGGCTGCGCTCACATTCTTCCGCCGTAGCAGCGCCTCCAGCGCCGGCAGCAGGTTGAGGTCGACGGAAGCCAGATGCACATCGCGCATATCATAAATACCAACTATGCATTTCTGATATGATTTGTCCGGCGCTACCTTCTTGTCAACGAAGAAGGAGTTTTCCCGATGACCACCGCAAAAGCACTGATCACCATCTTCGGCTACGGCCCCACCGGCGCCGCCACGGTCGACCGCCTCCGCGCCCGTCGCCCGGATGCGCGTTTTGTCGGCATCGGCGGGCCAAAAATGC
>CALMWO010000058.1 GCA_937873805.1 uncultured Hyphomonadaceae bacterium | reverse complement strand
GCAGACACCACCTGCTCCCGACACACGTGACTGCAGTCTGCGCCGTCGCGCGCCACGAGCATGGCGTCGCGCGCAGGTCCAACCCGCGCGTTGACGAACTCGTTCTGAAGAACGCCCTTGGCGTCCATCTTCGCGTTCGCCTGGGCGATCGAGTAACGCTGCTCTTCCATCGCCGAGAGGTACTTCACCTCTTGCGTCAGCTTGCCGTCCTTCACCTTCCGGTACGGGCTCTCGATGAAGCCGTACTTGTTGATGCGGGCGTGCGTAGCCAGTGAGTTGATGAGGCCGATGTTCGGGCCTTCCGGCGTTTCGATCGGGCAGATACGGCCGTAATGGGTCGGGTGAACGTCGCGGACTTCGAATCCAGCGCGCTCGCGCGTCAGACCGCCCGGTCCAAGCGCCGAGAGACGGCGCTTGTGGGTGATCTCGGAGAGCGGGTTGGTCTGGTCCATGAACTGCGAGAGCTGCGAGGAACCGAAGAACTCGCGCACGGCAGCCACAACCGGCTTCGCGTTGATCAGGTCGTGCGGCATGACGGTGTCGATATCGACCGACGACATACGCTCCTTGATCGCGCGCTCCATGCGGACGAGGCCGACGCGGAACGAGTTCTCGAGCAGTTCGCCCACCGAACGGACGCGGCGGTTGCCGAGGTTGTCGATATCGTCGACTTCGCCCTTGCCGTCCTTGAGGTCGAGCACGGTGCGCATCACGGCGACGATGTCTTCCTCGCGCAGCGTGCGCTGCGTATCGGGAGCTTCCATGCCGAGACGCATGTTCATCTTCACGCGGCCGACGGCCGAGAGGTCATAGCGCTCGCGATCGAAGAACAGCTGGTTGAACAGCGCTTCGCCGGCTTCGAGCGTCGGCGGTTCGCCGGGGCGCATGACGCGGTAGATGTCCGACAGCGCGTCGATGCGCGACGTCGCCTTGTCCACTTTCAGCGTGTTGCGCAGCCACGGACCGCGGGCGTTGTCGCCATCGGTGTCGAGCAGCTGGATCGACTTGACCTTGGCGTCGCGCAGCGCGGCCACGGTCTCTTCGGTCAGCTCATCGCCAGCTTCAGCGTAGATCTCGCCGGTCGCAGCGTTGATCACGTCCTCGCCGATGAACTTGCCTTCCAGGAAGGTCGACGGAACCAGGATGTCCTGCAGACCATCAGCCTCGGCCTTCTTGGCCTTGACCGGGGTGATCTTCTTGCCAGCCGGGAAGACAGCCTTGCCGGTCTTCTTGTCGACCAGTTCGAATTCCGGGCGCGCGCCCTTCCAGCGGTCAGCCGAGAAGCCCGTGACCCAACCGGCCTTGTCGAGCTTGTACGTCACCTTGTTGTAGAAGGTGTCCATGATCTTGCCGCCCGAATAGTTCAGGGCTTGCAGCAGCACGGTCGCCGGCAGCTTGCGCTTGCGGTCGATGCGGACGTGCAGGATGTCCTTGGCGTCGAATTCGAAGTCGAGCCACGAGCCGCGATACGGGATCACGCGCGCCGCGAACAGCAGCTTGCCCGACGAATGGGTCTTGCCCTTGTCGTGGTCGAAGAACACGCCCGGGCTGCGGTGCATCTGGGAAACAATGACGCGCTCGGTGCCGTTGATGATGAACGTGCCCTTGTCCGTCATCAGCGGGATGTCGCCGAGATAGACGTCTTGTTCCTTGATGTCCTTGATGGACTTGGCGCCAGTCTCTTCGTCCGTTTCGAAGACGATCAGGCGCAGTTTGACTTTCAGGGGAGCAGCGAAGTTGAGGTCGCGCTGCATGCACTCCTGGACGTCGAATTTCGGGGCCTCGAACTCGTACGAGATGTATTCGAGCGTGGCGCGGTCAGAGAAGTCCTTGATCGGGAACACCGACTTGAACACGGCCTCAAGGCCGTCCTGGTCGCGCGAAGCGGCCGGGGTGTGCATCTGCAGGAACTGTTCGTAGGACGAACGTTGAACCTCGATGAGGTTCGGCATCAGGACTGTTTCAGTGATTACTCCGTAGGATTTCCGAATACGCTTTTTCGACGTGAACGACAGAGCCATGTCTTGGTCAGCTCGCTTTTTTCTGGGCCGCAGCGTCCACCCTCAGGGCTAGGGCAGCGCCGTTGGACCGTTAGTATCCGGTGCGCAAATGCGATCTGGAATCAGACCGCCCGATAACTCTACACCACCCGTCAACCCCTCTTTGCGCTGGGGGCAGAAGGCGGACGCATCGCCGGAGAGCCACGCCCTCCGGCGATGCGAACAAGGCCTTACTTGATTTCGACCTTGGCGCCGGTCTCTTCCAGCTTCTTCTTGATGGTCTCGGCTTCTTCCTTCGACACGCCTTCTTTGACGGCTTTCGGAGCAGCTTCGACGAGGTCTTTCGCTTCTTTCAGGCCGAGGGACGGCACGACTTCGCGAACGACTTTGATCACGTTGATTTTCTTGTCGCCGGCATCCTTCAGGATGACGGAGAACTCGGTTTGGGCTTCAGCGGCCGGAGCAGCAGCGCCGCCACCGGCGGGAGCAGCAGCAGCAACCGGAGCAGCAGCCGAAACGCCCCACTTCTCTTCGAGAAGTTTCGCGAGGTCGGCAGCTTCGAGGACGGTCAGCGAGGACAGGTCCTCGACGATTTTATCAAGTTTCGACATTTCAGGATTTCCTTGAGTTCGGGTGTGTGACTTCGAATTTCACGTAGTGGAGAAGGTCTCAGGCGGCGTCCTTGTTGGCGTAAGCGCCAATGACACGAGCGAGCTGACCAGCCGGCGCAGCCACGATTCCAGCGATCTTGGTCGCCGGAGCCTGGATGAGGCCGATGATCTTGCCACGGAGCTGATCCAGCGACGGAAGCGAAGCGAGTTGCTTCACGCCGGCCTGGTCGAGCACCTGGTCGCCCATGAGAGCGCCAACGAGAACGAGCTTGTCGTTCGCCTTGGCGAAGTCCGCCACGACTTTCGAAGCCGCTACCGGATCGGGTGAGAAGGCGATCGCCACGGGGCCGACGAACATCGCCCCCGCCTTGTCGCCGCCACGGCCGTCCAGTGCGATTTTCGCAAGCCGGTTCTTGATAACCTTCAGAGCCGCGCCCTCGCCTTTCAGCTTCACGCGCAGATCTGTGAGCTCCCGTACGGTCAATCCG
>CALMWO010000057.1 GCA_937873805.1 uncultured Hyphomonadaceae bacterium | reverse complement strand
GGTCGCCGCTCCATTCCTGCATCGCGACTTCATCCAGCAGACGAAACGAGCCATCCTTCTGGCGGATCTCGAAAATCCAGTTGATGAAGACGTGGTCGCCATTGATGGCGAACCGTTCGACCTTTCTCACGGGCATGCCGCCAAAACGCAGCAGTATTTCCATTTCGTGAGCCACGAGTGCGTCACGTCCGCGTCGCGGTTCGGCGGTGTTCTCCTGCATCGATGCATCTTCGTGGTAGAAATGCATGATCGCGCCAACATAGTCCTGCTGCTCGACGCGAGCGATGAAACTCTGGAGGCGGTCGAGTGTTGGCATCGAATCTTCCCAAGCCTCCAAACAGAGAGAGAATGGCTCGCGCGGTGACGAAATCAATGTTTCGGCAGTGACATGCCTGAGATCAGGCGCTGAACGGTCGCCCGCTTCAGCGCGGCCGGGGCGGAACAACCGGCAGCGAGGACGATAGTCCCCCATCGACGGGCAGGACCTGTCCGTTGACATAGCTGGCATCGTCGCTGGCGAGGAAGAGGGCGACCTTTGCAATCTCCTCTGGTTGGCCGGCGCGCCGCATGGGGTTGAGCTGGCCAATGCGGTCGTCTGTGCCTTTTTCGCGCGCACGATCAAAGATCGATTGCGTCATGCCGGTTTCGATGAGGCCTGGGCAGATGCCGTTGACGCGGACGTTGGTGCCCGCAAGGTTGTTGGCCGCCAGCGACACAAGCGAGATGACGCCAGCTTTCGAAGCAGAGTAAGCGGGCGAGCCTGCGCCGTTGCGAAGACCCGCGACGCTGGCCGTGCAGACGATCGCACCTTTGCCCCGCTTGATGATTTCAGGCGCGCCGATCTGGATGGCCAGCATCGGGCCAATGAGATTGACCTGAAGGATTTGTTTCCACTGATCTTCGGTCTGTTCGAACAGGGATGGCGTGCCGCCGGAAATGCCAGCGTTGGCATAGAGAATGTCGAGACCGCCATTTGTCTTGATGGCTAGGGCGATGAGTTCTTTCACGTCGCCTGCATTGCCCGCATCCATTTCCATGGAGATGGCTTTGCCGCCTGCTTCCTTGATGGCGGCAACAGTATCGGCGACCCCTGCAGCCTTGTCGGCGGCGATAACGCTGGCGCCCTCCGCAGCGAACAGTTTGGCAGACGCGCGCCCGATGCCGGATGCGGCGCCTGTTACGATGACGGATTTGCCGGTGAAGCGGGCCATGGGGTTTCCTTGCTCTTTTCTATTTGTATTCGGGCTGCGGCTCGGCCACGTCAACAAGTTGTCATGTCGGGGCGTCTGTTCGCTCCCGCGGGATGACAATCGTGGAATGACCAAGCTATATCGATGGCGGGACGGGGTAGAGAATTCCAGCGGGGAGTAGGTTATGAGGGCAATAATTGGCGCGGCCGCAATGCTGGCAGTGCTTGCAGCGTGCGGGCCGACGGAGCCAGCCGCCCCATCAGCCGAAGCCATCGCCAAGAATAGCGCAGATCTCGTGGCGTATCTGGACGCCGAATACGAGGAAGAGCTGCAGTCCTCTCCTCAGGAGATGACCAGCCAGGGCCGCAAGGAGCGCTACGGCGAACTCGACGATCGCTCAGAGGCGGCGCTGATCAAGGATCTGGAATGGCGCCGGGAGTCGGTCGCCGACATGAAGGCCAAGTTCACCCCTGAGGCGCTGAGCGAGGATGCGCGGCTTTCTTACGAAATCTGGGAGCTGGAGCTGGCGCGTGCGGAGAAGTCTGCCGAGTTTCGTCGGCATCGCTACATCTTCGGCCGTAACGGCGCGCATACCGGCCTCGTCAACTTCATCATCAACCAGCATCGCGTGGACGAGAAGTCTGACGTTGAGGCGTATATCTCGCGCGTCGCGGCGATTGCGCCGACGCTGGATACGCTGATCGAACGGGCGAAGCTGGCAGCGGGGGATGGTATCCGGATGCCGGGCTTTGCTTATGACCAGACAACTTCGGAAGTGCAGCGCGTGACGACGGGCTTCCCCTTCACGCGCGGCGGCGGCGAGTCCGCGCTCTATGCCGATGGCGCTGCGAAGATCAAGGCGCTGGCGGAGGCAGGCAAGCTGAAGCCGGAGGAGGCTGTTGCGCTGACCGAGCAGCTTCGTCTCGCGATGGTCGACAAGATGAAGCCGGCCTATGACCGCTTGGCGGCCTGGGTCGCCGAAGACAAGGTCAACGCCTCGGCAACGCCGCAGGGCGCCGGCGCGCTGCCGAATGGCGAGACGTATTACAACGCCATGCTGAGCCTGATGACGACGACTGAGATGACGGCGGACGAGATCCACCAGCTCGGCCTTTCTGAAGTCGCGCGCATCCAGGGCGAGATGGAGAAGGTGAAGGAAGAAGCGGGCTTCAAGGGTACGCTGCAGGAGTTCTTCGCCTTCATGCGGACGGACAAGCAGTTCTACCTGCCGAACAATGATGCAGGCGCGCAGCAGTATATCGACCTCGCGACCAAGCACATTGAGGAGATGAAGCTGGCGCTGCCGAAGTATTTCGGCCGCTTGCCGAAAGCCGATCTCATCGTGAAGCGGGTCGAGCCGTATCGCGAAGAGCCGGGCGGCGCGCAGCATTATCAATCCGGCACGCCGGATGGATCGCGGCCGGGCATCTATTACGCGCACCTCAGCGACATGAATGCGATGCCCACCTACATGCTGGAAGACATCGCCTACCACGAAGGCCTGCCAGGCCATCACATGCAGATATCGATCCAGCAGGAGCTGGAGGCTGAGACAGGCCCGAACAAGCTGCCGAAATTCCGTACGCAGTATGGCTATACGGCTTACTCGGAAGGGTGGGGCCTGTATTCGGAAGCGCTGTCGAAGGAGATGGGCTTCCTGAAGGATCCCTACAGCCACTATGGCCAGCTCTCGGGCGAGATCTGGCGTGCGATCCGGCTGGTTGTGGACACGGGCATCCACTCGAAGGGTTGGACCGAGGAACAGGCGGTGAAGTATTTCACCGAGAACTCGTCCATCGCAGAGGGCGCGATCGCGTCCGAAGTGCGCCGCTACATCACGACGGCGGGGCAGGCGACGGCCTACAAGATCGGCATGATCAAACTGCAGCAGATGCGTGACAAGGCGCGGACCGAACTGGGCGACAAGTTCAGCTATCCTGCTTTCCACGACCAGATCCTCGGCGGCGGCGCCCTGCCGATGCCGGTTCTGGAGGCTAAGATCGATCGCTGGATTGCGGCGCAGAAGAAGGCGTAGACCCGCCGGCGACGGCGGATAGCTTCTGGTTTCGGGAGAGTGAAATGAGACTCATGTTTGCCGCCGGACTGATGGCGCTTGCGGCGGCGTGCAACGGGCCAACCGAGCCTGTGGTGTCTGCAGAAGATATCGCGGCGGAGAGCCAGAAGCTGACCGCCTATCTCAACGCCGAGTTCGAAGAAGAACTCGCCATGAACCCGACAATGCTCACGTCGATGGGCCGCAAGGAACTGTACGACCAACTCGGCGACTTTTCCGAGGCGGATGCGGCGAAGCAGCTGGAATGGCGGCGCGAGAGCGTCGCGGGCATGAAAGCTGCGATTGATCCGGCAAAGCTCAGCGACGACGCCAAGACGTCCTGGGCGATCTGGGAGCTGGAGCTCGACCGATCTGAACTGCGAGCCAAGTGGCAACGGTATTCGTACATTTTCGGGTATGGCGGGCCGCATACGGATCTGCCGAACTTCCTGATCACCTATCACAAGGTCGATCAGCCCCAGGACATGGACGCCTATGTCGCGCGTATCGCAGCGCTGGGGCCTGCCATCGACCAGGCGATGGAGCGTGCAAAGCTGGC
>CALMWO010000056.1 GCA_937873805.1 uncultured Hyphomonadaceae bacterium | reverse complement strand
GTGAAGGTCTCAGGATTTTCAGCGTTGATACGGCACTCGATCGCGTGGCCATAGATGACAACGTCTTTCTGGGCCAGCGAGAGCTTCTCGCCGGCGGCGATGCGGATCTGCTCCTGCACCAGATCTACTCCGGTGATCATCTCGGTCACCGGGTGCTCGACCTGCAGGCGCGTGTTCATCTCGATGAAGTAGAACTCGCCATCTTCGTAAAGGAACTCGATCGTGCCGACGCCGAGATAGCCGAGCTTCTTGATGGCGGTCGTAACGGTCTTGCCGATCTTTGCGCGTGCTTCCGCGTCGATGACGGGCGAGGGCGCTTCCTCGAACACCTTCTGGTGGCGGCGCTGCAGCGAGCAGTCGCGCTCGCCGAGGTGGATCACATTGCCATGGCTATCGGCGACGACTTGAATCTCGATGTGCCGGGGCTTCTGGAGATATTTCTCCATGTAGACGGCATCGTTGCCGAACGCCGTCTTCGCTTCAGTGCGAGCCGTCGAGAACGCGATCTCCAGCTCTTCAGCTGAGTGCGCCACCTTCATGCCGCGTCCGCCGCCGCCGGCCGTCGCCTTGATCAGCACCGGATAGCCGATGCGCTTGGCTGCGGCTTTCGCCTCTTCGATTGTGGGTAGCGCGCCGTCTGAGCCCGGCACCACGGGAATGCCCGCCGTCTGGATCGCGTCCTTCGCCGTGATCTTGTCGCCCATCATCCGGATATGTTCCGGCTTGGGGCCGATGAAGGTGATGCCCGACTTTTCCACGATCTCTGCGAACTTGGCGTTCTCGGAGAGAAAGCCGTAGCCCGGGTGGATCGCTTGAGCGCCAGTGATCTTGGCGGCTGTGATGATCGCGGGAATGTTGAGATACGATTTCGCGGCCGAGGCTGGTCCAACGCACACGCTCTCATCCGCCAGGCGGACGTGCATGGCGTTGCGGTCAGCCTCCGAATGGATGGCGACTGTGTGGATGCCCATCTCCTTGCATGCACGATGCACGCGGAGAGCGATCTCACCCCGGTTTGCTATGAGAATTTTGTCGAACATCGCGGGCTCGCGCTATTCGATGATGACGAGAGGTTCGCCGAATTCGACCGGCTGCTGGTTCTCGATGAGAATCTGCGTGACCTTGCCGGCGCGGGGCGCGGTGACCGGATTGAACGTCTTCATGGCCTCAACGAGCAGCAGTGTCTGACCGGCGGTTACCGTGGCGCCGACAGTTACGAACTTCGCTGCGCCTTCTTCGCCCTGCAGGTAGACGGTGCCGACCATCGGCGACTTCACGGCGCCCGGGTGGTCACGCAGCGATGCCTTGGTGGCGGGCGCAGCAGCGGCAGCCGGTGCGGCTGCGGGCGCAGCAGCGGCGGGTGCATATGCCTGCGCGACATGCACAGCCTTGGGCTCGGGCTTCACGACCTTGATGCGCAAGCCGCCTTGCTCGATCTCGATCTCGCCGAGATCAGCTTCACGCAGGATGGCCGCGAGCTCGCGGATCAAACCGGTGTCGAACCTGCCATTCTTTTCGGAAGGCTTGTCGGCCATGGTCGTCAAACTCTCTTCTGGTCAGCAAGGGCCGCTGCAGCCTCAATGGCCAGGCGGTAACCGAGGGAGCCGAAGCCGGCGATGATGCCGGAGGCGGCAGGCGAGACCAGGCTCTTGTGCCTGAATTCTTCCCGAATCCCGGGATTGCTGAGATGCACTTCCACGACGGGAATGGTCAACACCTTGAGCGCGTCGTGGAGGGCGACCGAGGTGTGGGTATAACCGCCCGCGTTTATGACTACCGCTTGGGCCTGTCTACGTGCTTCCTGCACCCAATCCACAAGCTCGCCTTCATGGTTGGATTGGCGGAAAACCAGCGTTGCCCCAACGGCTGCCGCAGCCGCCTGCGTCAATTTTTCGAGGTCCGCGAGGGTGCCTTTCCCGTAGATGGCGGGCTCACGCTCGCCCAACAGGTTGAGGTTCGGCCCGTTCAGGCAGTAGATGGTCAAGCTCATGGCTTGGTTTACTTTCTGACCTTTACCTGAGACCCGTTCGCAACGCCAAAGACATCCATGGATTCTCGGCCCTGCGGCGAGCGAATGAATAGGCGAATCCAGGGCGGGATCAAATGCCTGAGACGACGAAATGAACTTATTCCTCAACGGCGAACCAGCCAGCGTGCCTGACGCTGTCACGGTAGCTGTGTTCCTCGAAAGCCTGGGCATGCCGCAAAAGGGTGTGGCCGTTGAGCGGAACCGGGAAATCGTGCCCAAGTCGACCTATGCAACGGTCCAGCTCGCCGAGGGCGACCGGATCGAGATCGTCCAGTTCGTGGGAGGGGGCTGATGCCCGACACTGCAGCTCCAGCCGCAGATCAGCTGATCATCGCGGGCAGGGCGTTTAATTCGCGCCTCATCGTAGGCACGGGCAAGTACGCCAGCTATGCGCAGAATGCCGAAGCCGCCGAGGCGGCGGGGGCGGAGATCGTCACCGTCGCCCTGCGGCGCGTGAACGTGATGGACAAGGGATCAGACCGGCTGATTGACCACCTCGACCCGAAACGATTCACCTACCTGCCCAACACCGCGGGCTGCTTCACGGGCGAGGATGCGGTGCGCACGCTCCGGCTGGCGCGTGAAGCTGGCGGTTGGAGCTTGGTGAAGCTCGAAGTCCTCTCCAACACGGCGCATCTTTATCCCGATATGATCGAGACGCTGCGCGCCACCGAAATGCTGGTGAAGGACGGCTTCGACGTGATGGTCTATTGCACGGACGATGTCGTGTTCGCGAAGCGGCTGGAAGAGGCGGGCGCGGCTGCGATCATGCCGGCTGCCTCGCCGATCGGTTCGGGTCTTGGCATCCAGAACCGCGTGAACATCCGGCTTATCGTCGAGCAGGCCAAGGTGCCCGTGCTCGTCGATGCGGGCGTGGGCACGGCCTCTGACGCGACAATCGCAATGGAGCTGGGCTGCGACGCTGTTATCGCCAACACTGCGATTGCCGCTGCGAAAGATCCGATCCGCATGGCGCGCGCGATGAAGCACGCTGTCATCGCAGGCCGCGAGGCCTATCTCGCCGGACGCATGGCCATGAAACGCTACGCCGATCCATCCAGCCCGCTGGCCGGACTTATCTAGCGATCAGGTCTTCACCTTGTCGCGCGCCGCTTTGACGACGTCGTTGAGGTGCTGTTCGCCGAAGCCGCCGACATAGACGCCGTTGATGAAGAAGCTCGGCGTGCCTTCGAGGCCGACATTCTGATAGTCGACGACGGAAGCTTGGACCTTGTCCTTGATCGTCTTCGAATTCATGTCCTGCTTCATGCGCGCAATATCGAGGCCGACAGATTTGCCAACCGTCTCGATGATCTCCGGCGTGTAAGCGTTGGCGGGTACCTTCATCAAGGCGATGTGCATCTCGCGATACTTGCCCTGGTTTTGCGCGGCCAGCGCCGCCGCCGCCGCCATCTCGGAATTCGTGCCGCGAACCGCCGACTCCTTGATGATCACGCGGACGTCGCCGCGGCGGTCATCCACTTGGTTCATCACCCAGGATGTCGCCAGCTTGCAGTAGCCGCAGTTGTAGTCGGTAAACTCGACGATCGTGATCGGAGCATCAGCCGGGCCAAGCGTCGGGTCATCCTTCGACAGGCTGACCTTCTTCCAGGCGTTCTCGGTCGCGGCGACCTTCTGTTCCTCTTCACGGCGCTGCAGCTCCGC